>NZ_JBYVYM010000041.1:0-35345 GCF_058148225.1 Pseudomonas sp. DF5 | reverse complement strand
GTGTACGCGATCCGCTATTTAGCCAACACGCAATGCGCGCAGGTCGAGGCGACCGTCCTTGAGCGGCGGGCACCAGTAGTAGCCGCCAGTGATCGGTCGGCTGATGCGGTACAAACCGTCGGTGATGCCGTCTTCCAGACCGCTCATGCGCCGCAGTTGGGCTTCGAACGCGTCGAGGGAAAAACCGAACGCCAGGAACATCAGGCCGGCGCGATCGCCTTCGATCCACGGCATCGAGCGCCGGACCACGAAGGCTTCAGGAGCGAAGCTTTCCTGGGCGGTGCGTTTGACGTGGGCGGAGATCGGCGCGTCGTCGAGTTCTTCGTTGTCGCTCAGGCGCCGGCCCATGATGTTGTCCTTCTCGTGGGACGGCATCGCGTGGAAGCCCTTCAAGTCATGCTGCCATTGCTGGATCGCGGCGAAGCTGCCACCGACCAGCCCCTCGGCACCCTCGCCCAGCAGCGCGGCGGCTACAGCGGCTTCGTCGTGAGGGTTTTCGGTGCCGTCCTCGTAACCGGTCAGGTCGTTACCGGTCATGTGGCGGAAGGTTTCGTTCATCTGCACCAGACGCAGGGCCGGAGCCAGCGCGGCTTCGATCGCGTGGCTGCGATTGAGCAATTCGCCACGGTCAACACCGTGCAGCCAGCACCAGAGCGCGTGCTGGGTCGACGGGTTGTCGACGCCGACACCAACCAGCGCAGGAAAGGCGCGCAAGCCGTCGATCTGCGTGTGCAGCGCCTTGACCAGGGACTCGCCAAAACCGACCACCGCCGATTTTCCGTCCACCAGGCGCGTCAGGTTATCCAGCGCTGCCGGCAGTGCCTCGACGGATTCGAGGGCGAAGAACATATGACGAGCTTGAGGCGGAACTGGGGTGGCGAGGATGCCCGGCTGGTAGTAACTCATATGAACTCCTTTGAGAAAGAGCGCGAAGTTTAACCGGGGGATCATTGCTTGTGTGCTTTCAAGGACAAAAGATCACAACGGCTACGGGCGCGTTCATAAGCAGATGGGCCGACAGATTCTCGATTCACAACGTCGAGTCAAAAAAACCATAAGATGAGTCATGACAAGCCAGGCCGAGGTCTGCTAAAACGATTCATCAGTGCATCACCCAATCCAGACGGGGTAGCGACATGACCACAGCATCGATCCTTGGCAACCTGTTTCCCACCGCCGACAGCATCCCGGAAAAGTACCGACTCAACGGCCAGACCGAACAGCGCGAATACCTGGTCGACGGTGAACTGAAAACCTGGTCAGGCCCCCTCGCCCAAGTGCGCAGCCCGGTGTACCTGAGCGGCGCGAATGGCGACGAACAAGTGATCCTCGGCAGCACGCCGCTGCTCGATGCCGACACCGCCCTGACTGCGCTTGACGCGGCTGTCCGTGCCTATGACCGGGGCCAGGGTTTGTGGCCGACCATGCGCGTGGCCGAGCGTATCCAGCATGTCGAGACCTTCCTCGGTCGTATGCGCGAACAGCGCGAGGCGGTGGTCAAGTTGCTGATGTGGGAGATCGGCAAGAACCTCAAGGACTCGGAGAAAGAGTTCGACCGCACCTGCGACTACATCGTCGACACCATCAACGCCCTCAAGGAACTCGACCGCCGCTCCAGCCGCTTCGAACTGGAGCAAGACACACTCGGCCAGATCCGTCGCGTTCCAATGGGCGTAGCCTTGTGCATGGGGCCTTACAACTACCCGCTGAACGAGACCTTCACCACGCTGATTCCGGCGCTGATCATGGGCAACACCGTGGTGTTCAAGCCGGCCAAGCTGGGGGTGCTGTTGATTCGTCCGCTGCTGGAAGCCTTTCGCGACAGCTTCCCGGCCGGGGTGATCAACGTCATTTACGGCAGTGGCCGCGAGACCGTCAGCGCACTGATGGCCAGCGGCAAGATCGATATCTTTGCGTTTATCGGCACCAACAAGGCTGCCAGCGACCTGAAAAAACTCCACCCAAGGCCTCACCGCTTGCGTGCGGCACTGGGCCTGGATGCGAAGAACCCCGGCATCGTGTTGCCAGAGGTGGATCTGGACAACGCGGTCAGCGAAGCCGTCACCGGCTCCCTGTCGTTCAACGGTCAGCGCTGCACCGCGCTGAAAATCCTCTTCGTCCATGAAGACGTGGTCGAGGCGTTCATCGAGAAATTCAACGCCAGGCTCGCCTCACTGAAACCCGGCATGCCGTGGGACAGTGGCGTGGCCCTGACACCATTGCCGGAGTCGGGCAAGGTCGATTATCTGCATTCGCTGGTGGCGGACGCGGTCAGCAAAGGCGCCGCCGTGGTCAACCCCAATGGTGGTGAGTCCCGCGCGTCGTTCTTCTACCCGGCCGTGTTGTACCCGGTGACACCGCAGATGCGCGTCTATCAGGAAGAACAGTTCGGCCCGGTCGTGCCGATCGTGCCTTACCGTCATCTGGACACCGTGATCGATTACGTCCTGGAATCCGACTTCGGCCAGCAACTGAGTATCTTCGGCACCAACCCGGTGGCGGTCGGCAGGCTGGTGGACACCTTCGCCAACCAGGTCGGCCGGATCAACCTCAACGCCCAGTGCCAGCGCGGCCCGGACACCTACCCGTTCAACGGTCGCAAGAACTCCGCCGAGGGCACGTTATCGGTGCATGATGCGCTGCGGGTGTTTTCGATCCGGACCCTGGTGGCGACCAAGTTCCAGGAAAGCAGCAAAGAGCTTCTCAGCGAGATCATCAGCGGCCGGAACTCGAGCTTCCTGACCACCGACTATATTTTCTGAGGACACCAAAACTTTCTGAGGACACCAAACCTGAGCATCATCAAAGGCCTTCGACTGCCACCGCTGTTGCGCCGAATACTGCGTCCATTGCTGGACCCGTACCGGCGCTACCGCCACGCCAAACTGATCCATGCGGTGCGGGTTTCGTTGGGGTTGCTGGCGACGATCCTGCTGACCACCGGCATCCATCTGCCCCACGGCGAATGGGCGTCGGTGACCATGCTGGTGGTGATCGGCGGCTTGCAGCACCACGGTAATATCGGCAAAAAAGCCGCCGAGCGAGCCATCGGCACTTTGATCGGGGCCGGTGTCGGCTTGTTGCTGGTGGCGCAACAGGCCTGGCTCGGGATGCCGTGGCTGACCTATTTCGCAATGTCGGTGGTGTGCGGGTTTTTCTCGTACCACGCCATCGGCAAGGGTGGTTATACGGCGCTGCTGTCGGCGATCACCGTGTTTATCGTTGCGGGGCACGGTGACAACCCGGTCACCGATGGCCTGTGGCGCGGGGTAGATATTCTGATCGGCATCGCCCTGGCACTGGCTTTCTCCTTCGCCCTACCGCTGTACGCGGTGTACTCCTGGCGCTACAACCTGGCCGATGCGTTGCGCGACTGCGCGGCAATCTACGGCCGTATCATCAACGGCGAGTCCGTCGCCGCTGACGAGCACCTGAAGCTCATGAATCGCTTGAACGCAGTCATGGTGCAACTGCGCTCGCTGATGCCCTCGGTGTCCAAGGAAGTGCGGGTTTCCATGACCGAACTCGATGCGATTCAGCGCAATCTGCGGATGTGCGTCAGCATCCTGGAAATCCTCGGCAATAGCCGGCCGAATGCCGATGACTCTGAGGCAATGGCCCACCTGCAATCGGCATTGAAAACCGAGCACCGACAGATCCGGGTGCAACTGATCGGTATGGCCCGGGCATTGAAATCGGGCGCTTCACAACGGCTCAGCCGGCCAGCCGAACCGCCATTGGACTCTACGCTTGATATGCCGGTCTACAGCCCACTGGATGGCTACCGATTGCTGACCCGACAATTGACCGCGAACATCGGCGAGATGCGCCAGCGTCTGGCGAAAACCGCACCGCGCTGGAACATCTGAGAGGCCGTTTATTGTGTAGCCACCCGCCGAAGCTTCAGGCCCCAACCCTGTTGCATCCCGGCGGCGGCCAGCAGAATCGCGGCGACACCGATCCATTGCAGCGGCTCCAGGCGATGGCCAAAGGCAAACCAGTCCACGAAAATCGCTGCAATCGGATAGATGAACGACAACGCGCCGGTCAGGGCGGTCGGCAGCTTTTGAATTGCCCCGTAAAGCAGCACATACATCAAGCCGGTATGCACGATACCCAGGGTCACCAGGCTGGCCCATGCACTGGGTGCTTGCGGCAGCGCCGAAAAATGCGCAAAGGGTGCGAGCAATAGCACGCCGGTGCAGACCTGGATCAGCGCGATCAGATGCGGTGGCGTGCCGGTCAGGCGTTTGATGATCAATGCGGCAATCGCGTACAGGAAGGCAGCACCCAAGGCCAGAGCGATCCCCATCAGGTAATCGTTGCCACCCTCGCCTTGCTCGCCATGTGCGCTGACAATCGCCAGCATCCCGAGAAACGAAATGCCCAGCCAGAACAGTTTTTGCAGGGTGATTTTCTCCCCGAGAAACAGTGCCGCCAGCCCCACCAACATGAACGGCTGGACGTTATAAACCGCCGTGCCGATGGCAATCGAGGCGCGAGAATAGGACGCGAACAACAGCACCCAGTTACCGACAATCGCCACACCACTCAGTACGGCCAACAAGAAAGTGGTGGACGTCAAAATGCCCGGGCGCAGAAAGCCGAACGCCGCGCAGATCAGCAACAAGGTGGCGGCACCGAACACACAGCGCCAGAACACCACGTCCAGCACCGGTTGCCCGGACACCAGCACGAACCAGCCAATGGTCCCGGAAATCAGCATGGCGGCGGTCATCTCGAATGAGCCGCGACGTAGTGTTCTGTCCATCATCAACCTCCTGTGTTTGAGGCCAAAGTATGCCAATCCGCCGAGGGGCTTCTCCAGAGCAAAAAGCAGGCTAAACTCGGTATCTGCCTTTTTTATCAAGGCTTATCCAGACAATTGCCTAACAGTGGATTCCCATGACCGACGACATCGACCAAGTGCTGATCAGCGCATTGATGGAAGACTCCCGCCGCTCGCTCAAGGCCCTGGCACAGATCAGCGGCCTGTCCTCGCCCAGCGTTGCCGAGCGCCTGCGCCGCCTCGAAGAACGCGGCGTACTCAAGGGCTATACCGTCGAAATCGACCCTAAATGCTTCGGCTATCAACTCCAGGCCATCGTCCGCATCCGCCCGTTACCGGGCCAGTTGCAGGAAGTGGAACGGCAGATTCAGGCGATTCCCGAATTCACCGAGTGCGACAAAGTTACCGGTGACGACTGCTTCATCGCCCGCTTGCATGTGCGCTCGATGGAACAACTGGACACCCTCCTCGACCGCCTCAACACCCACGCCGAAACCAACACCGCCATCGTCAAGAAAACCCCGATCAAGCGCCGGCTGCCACCGATGGCGTGAGTGCTGTTTGGTTCGCAAAGACGTGGATATCCCGATTCCCAGACGATAAAAAACCCGCCGAAGCGGGTTTTTTACTCAAGGCTGGCGATCAATCATCGCGGCCCATGATGCCGAACAGTTGCAGCAAGCTGATGAACAGGTTGTAGATCGATACATACAGGCTGATGGTCGCCATGATGTAGTTGCGCTCTCCGCCGTGAATGATGGCGCTGGTCTGGAACAAGATGCAGACCGAGGAGAACAGCACGAAACCTGCGCTGATCGCCAGTTGCAGACCGCTGATATTGAAGAAGAAGCTCGCCAGCGTCGCACCCAGCAGCACGAAGAAACCGGCCGTGATGAAACCACCCAGGAAGCTCATGTCCTTACGGGTGATCAGCACATAAGCCGACAGGCCGCCGAACACCAGCGCGGTCATCGCGAAGGCCGAGCTGACCACTTCCGCGCCGCCTTGCATGCCCAGGTAACGGTTGAGGATCGGGCCGAGCAGGAAACCCATGAAACCGGTCAGCGCGAACGCAGAAACCAGGCCCCACGCCGAGTCACGGAGTTTGTTGGTGAGGAAGAAAAGGCCGTAGAAGCCGATCAGCACGACGAAGATGTTCGGGTAGCCGACACGCATCTGCTGCGCGACAAACGCCATCACGCCGCTGAATGCGAGGGTGAGGGCCAGTAGGCCGTAAGTGTTGCGCAGGACGCGGCTAACCTCTAGCTGCTCAGCCTGCACGCTGTTATTAACTGCGTAATCCTGTTCGCGCATGGCGACACTCCTGTTGGTTTGAAACGTTCAGTCGCAAAGATCATAACAGACGCTCTGTAACAAGCCATGCAGAGAGTTTGACAGTGTGTTTCATTCAGGTATTATGGCGCCCGCAACGCAAACGGAGGTGTGGCCGAGTGGTTTAAGGCAACGGTCTTGAAAACCGTCGACTGTAACAGGTCCATGAGTTCGAATCCCATCGCCTCCGCCATCTTTATACGACAAAGCCCTGATTTTTCAGGGCTTTGTCGTTTCTTGGATCCGCAATTTTTTTCCGTCCTTTCTAGATCGTTTCCGCATCTTTTGGGTCACTTCCGCAACCCTCCCATTCCGCAACACAACAAATCCCGCTCAAATCAAATGGGTCAAAAAAGTGTGTAGCGTATTTTGATCGCGCGGATAGGCGGTTCACGCTTTGAATTAATCTCCCTTCAACACCGGTTCAACTTCATCGACCGGCAACGAAGCAAGCATTTCAGCGCGACAAACCTCAAGGATCTCATCCGCGAGTGCAGAATCATCCGGGCAGGCACGCGACAAAATAATCGCGCCGACAGCACGAGACAGCAGGTCGATCATCTTCTTTCGCCCCTCACCCGCCTCAGCATCCGGCCCGCTCGGGTATTTGTCTCCCAAAGTTTGCAGGGTGTGTTCAATGCCTTCGGCAAATGTCGTTTTCACATCATCCGATTGACGCGCCGCGTCGCCGCACAATGCGGCCATGGTGCAACCGCTGCCACGTCCGTCCCGATGTTCTCGGGTCATGTAAACGTTGATGAAGCCCGGAACATCGAGCGCTTGGGCGCCTGTCAGCGATTTGGCAAGACTGCAGGCCGAGGCTTCGGCCATCAAGTCGGCCTTCGACCCGAAGTGCTTGTAGAAGCCTCCATGGGTGAAACCGGCAGCCGCCATGAGATCCGCCACACCGACGCCATCAAAGCCGTGCTCACGGAACAGCTCTGAGGCCGTTTCAACGATGTGCTCTCGATTGGCCTGCGCCTGGGCCTTGGTCACTCTCACGTGCAATACCTCGTGTTTACCGGGAAATCATGCGTCCAATCATACATAGATGCTGGTCATAATCAAAACCGTTGACAGTTTAGATTTCGATCATCATCCTAATTGCACGCAACACCGATCTCCATCAACGGGCACGGAAGAAATACCAGATGACCAATCAGAATCTGTTCACCCCTTACACCCTTGGCAGCCTAACGCTGTCGAACCGGGTCGTCCTCGCGCCACTGACACGCAACCGCGCAGATCTGGGCTTTGTCCCCAGCGAATTCGCAGCCACCTATTACAGTCAACGCGCCAGCGCCGGCTTGCTGATCAGCGAAGCCACACAGATTTCCCGACAGGGCCAGGGTTATCAGGACACCCCGGGGATCTACACGCAGGCGCAGATAGACGGCTGGCGCACCGTGACCGATGCCGTCCACGCCAAGGGCGGAAAAATCTTCCTGCAACTGTGGCATGTCGGCCGCGTGTCACACGTTGATCTGCAAGAAAACGGCGCCGCTCCTGTGGCCCCTTCTGCGCTGCGCGCCGCCACCAAAGTGTTCGTCAACAACCGCTTTGAAGACGTCTCCGAGCCGCGCGCACTGGACATCAGCGAACTGCCGGGGATCGTCTCCGATTTCCGCCAGGCCGCGGCAAACGCGGTCGCCGCCGGGTTCGATGGTGTGGAGATTCACGGTGCAAACGGCTATTTGCTGGATCAATTCCTCAAGGACAGCGCCAATCTGCGTACCGATGCTTACGGCGGTTCGATTGAAAATCGTGCACGTCTGTTGCTCGAAGTGACGACGGCCGTCATTAATGAAATCGGCGCGGATCGCACCGGTGTGCGCCTGTCTCCGGTTTCGCCGGCCAATGGCGTATCCAGCAGCGATCCGCAGGCGCAATTCGATTACGTCGTTGAACAACTCGACGCCCTCGACGTGGTTTATCTGCACGTGGTCGAAGGCGCGACCGGTGGCCCGCGTGACGTGGCGCCCTTCGATTTCGGCGCCCTGCGCCAGCGCTTCAAAAACACCTACATCGCCAACAACGGCTATGACCTGGACCTGGCGACTTCGAAACTCGCTGAAGACCAGGCCGACCTGATCGCCTTCGGTCGCCCGTTCATTGGCAATCCGGATCTGGTGGAGCGCCTCAAACGTGGCGCGCCATTGTCCGCGTTCAATCCCGCCACCCTCTATGGCGGCGGTGCGGCTGGCTACATCGACTACCCGACGCTGGCTGAATCGAGCGCTATCGCAAGCTGAGCCATCAGTGATCGCGCTTTCTGTTTCACACATCCTGAAAGAGATATACCCATGAGCACTCGCACTACTGTTCTCATCACTGGCGCCTCCACCGGCATTGGCGCGGTCTACGCCGAGCGCTTCGCGCAACGCGGCCACGATCTGGTACTGGTCGCCCGCGATCAGGCGCGCCTGGACGCACTCGCAGCGCGCTTACGCAGCGAACACGACGTCGCCGTCGATGTCATTGCGGCGGACCTGACCCAACTCAGCGATCTGACAACCGTTGAAAGCCGCCTGCGCAACGACGCCCGCATTGGCATCCTCGTCAATAACGCCGGCGCCGCGCTGTCCGGTAACTTCATCGACCAAAGCACCGACAGCGTTGCGCAACTGGTCGCCCTCAACACCACGGCGCTGGTGCGGCTCGCCAGCGCCATCGCCCCACGCCTGGCCAAGGCAGGCGACGGCGCGATCATCAACATCGGTTCGGTGGTGGGCCTCGCGCCGGAGTTCGGCATGACGGTCTACGGTGCGACCAAGGCATTTGTGCTGTTCCTTTCCCAGGGCCTGAGCCTGGAACTTTCGCCTCAGGGCGTCTACGTGCAGGCCGTGCTGCCCGCCGCCACCCGCACGGAGATCTGGGATCGCTCCGGCGTCGACATCAACACCTTGAGCGAAATCATGGAAGTGGGCGATCTGGTGGATGCCGCCCTAGTCGGTTTTGATCGTCGTGAACCGGTGACCATCCCGCCGCTGCACGAAGCGGAACGCTGGGATGAGCTGCAGAGCGCACGTCAGGGCCTGCTGGGACAAATCCGCCAGTCTGCGGTTGCCCAGCGCTACCAGACTCCACAGTGATTTTTTGGTAGCGAGCATTAGCGCCAGATTCGATGCAGGCGCAAGTCACTGCATCGAATCCGACCCGCTGTCCGGAGTAGCAATGAATTCAACGCAGACAAATTCCCCCTCGGGTTCACCGACGTCGTGCATCAACGCAGCGAACCAGTCGATCACGGTCAACGGCATTCCCTTTGCCTATCGCGATACCGGCCCCGCAACCGGTGTGCCCCTCGTACTGTTCAACCATTGGGGCGCGGTGCTGGACAACTTCGACCCCGCCATCATCGACGGCCTGGCACAAACCAGACGCGTCATTACCACCGACTATCGCGGCATCGGCGGCTCTGGTGGAAGCGCACCACTGACCGTCGGCGAAATGGCTGACGATGCCATCCAGCTGATCCAGGCGCTGGGGTTGGAAACCGTTGACGTGCTCGGTTTTTCGCTCGGCGGCTTCGTCGCTCAGGACATCGCCCTGAAGACGCCGGGTCTGGTGCGGCGATTGATTCTGACCGGCACCGGACCGGCCGGCGGCACCGGTATCGACAAGGTCGGCTCGGTGACGTGGCCATTGATGCTCAAAGGCTTGCTGACCTGGCGCGATCCGAAGTTCTACCTGTTTTTTACTTCGACGCCCAATGGCCGTCGATCCGCCTCGCAGTATTTACAGCGCCTGAAAATACGCAAAAAAAATCGCGACAAGGGCCCGACGCCCAGCGCTTTCCTGCGGCAGTTGAAAGCCATTACCGCGTGGGGCAAACAGCCGCCACAAGACCTCGGGCGCTTGCGGACGCCGACGCTGATCGTCAACGGCGACAACGACATCATGGTGCCCAGCGTTAACTCGAGTGCACTGGCAAAGCGTATCCCCAACGCACAACTGGTGATTTATGAGGATGCCGGGCACGGCGGTATTTTCCAACACCACGTTGACTTTGTGGCCAAGGCGCAGGCGTTCCTCGATGCCTGACAACACGGCGCAGCAACGCACCGGCTACCCTCCTTACAACCGACAAGAGCCGCACCACGATGAAAGCATTTCTAATTGATCGCTATGGCAAGAACCCCGGGCGGATTGGCGAAGCGCCCACCCCCACAGTGGGTGCCCACGACGTCTTGATCGAGGTACACGCCAGCAGTGTCAACGTGCTGGATTCGAAGATCAGCAAAGGCGAATTCAAGCTGATCCTGCCCTACTCGTTTCCGCTGGTATTGGGCAATGACCTGGCAGGCGTCGTGATTGAGGTCGGCTCGAAGGTGACACGCTTCAAACCGGGAGACGAAGTGTACGCTCGCCCACCGGAAGCGCGGATCGGCACGTTCGCCGAATTGATCGCCGTGAACGAGAACGCGATCGCCCTGAAACCTGCCAATACCAGCATGGCACAAGCAGCGTCCCTCCCCTTGGTTGCACTGACCGCCTGGCAAGTGCTGGTCGAAATCGCCCAACTGAAAAAGGGTCAGAAAGTGCTGATTCACGCCGGCTCCGGCGGCGTCGGCACCCTCGCCATCCAGCTCGCCAAACACCTCGGTGCCTTTGTCGCTACAACCACCAGCACTGCGAATGTCGAATGGGTGAAGGCATTGGGGGCCGATCTGGTGATCGACTACAAACAGCAGAACTTCGAAAGTGTCTTGCACGACTACGACGTGGTGTTGAACAGTCTCGGCGCCGATGTCCTGGAGAAGTCACTCAAGGTGCTCAAGCCAGGTGGCCAGCTCATTTCCATCTCAGGGCCACCCACTGCGCAGTTCGCACAGGAGCAAGATTTGTCCTGGCCATTGAAGCAAATCATGCGCCTGCTGAGCCTCGGTATTCGGCGCAAGGCCCGCAAGCAAGACGTCAACTACAGGTTTGTATTCATGCGGGCCAACGGCACCCAACTGCAACAAATAACCGCGCTCATTGAGGCCGGCATCATCAAACCGGTGATTGACCGCGCCTTCCCCTTTGAATCAACGGCAGAGGCGTTGAAGTATGTCGAGCAGGGACGAGCCAAAGGCAAGGTCGTTGTTTCGATCAAATGACTACGCCGGATTCAGGTCAACACCGTTGTAGGGTCTGTGGCAGATCGGAGGTTTTCAATGCTCCTGCCCAGCGGCGAGACGGTGTTCGCAGTTGAGCAGTATCTCGTTGTGCACGCGCAAAGCCAGACTCTTTCTAGCTCCGAATGGACAGATCATCACTGGCGGCCCGCTCAGGAGCTGAGATCTACTGGAGAAACGGTGTGGCCGAGACGGCGAGACACAACTCCCCCATCTGCGGTCGCCCCCAGGCTGGGCGTGCCGCACCGCTGACACTGGACAAAAAATACAGCACCCTGACGATAAGCTGACTACTCGATTGGTCGCTGACGATCGGTAACGTTTCATCTTGATACGGTAGAGGCTGTTCTATGCTAGAGCACGGTCGGGCGGACCTGAGCATCTATGGATAACGCGCGTAATCAGGGGCAGAAGCTAATCTCTCCTTTGAACGATAAGGCTCAATAATCGAACGTGTCTGCCGATAGTCAAAACGATGCCCCAGCATTAGGGGATTTTAGAACGTGGAGTAGCGGGCTCAGGCTTATGAAAGATATCTATCTACTGATCGAGCATGGTATGGATCAGGGCGAAGTTTATGTGCTTGGCTGGTTCGATGATGAGAAAAGGGCCAAGGAAGTGGCAGAGGAAAAGGAGTGGGAGGTATACCGAGCCAGCTTGAAAACTGAGCACCTCTGGTCAAATCACAAGCCGCTGCCGCCAGACCAGACTAAATATCGTCGTTTCTGGATCAAAGAGATTTCCAAATTTGATCACGTTCCAGTTCCTAGATCCTCGGCAGTTCATTGACCCTCCATCCGACTTCTGCTCAGTTGTAGATCTATCAACTGACTTCCAGCGGTGACCTCCGGGACGTACGCCTGACAAGCAGCCAGCGCAATCAACCCTTGGTCACCGGTGTCGGTGATAGCGACAATTCATTGGGCATGCGCTGGGTCAAGTCAGGCGCACAGGCGATCCCTCATGGCACGTCCTTGAAGGAGATTCGGCGCCTGTGACGACCTCGCTAATCACACCCCGATGCGTACGAACGCCATCATCAGATTAAAGGTTGCAGCTGTATTGATACTCGAAGGGAAAAAATACTGTGTCGACCACCAACGAGAATGGTGCGTCGATGAGCAAAAAGGGAATTAGTTTTCCGCGGGATGTGCCTACCAACCACCAGTCAAACCGCACTCCGATGTAAGGGCATCGATGTTTGTCGTAATCCATCCGCATAGCAGTTGCCACACACCCATTTATGCTGGTGATCAACACCAGCAAAATCACTTTCAAAAACACGTAACGTCCTTATTACTTCTTTGCGCAGACCTGCGTAGACGCAGTTACAAGTAGTTAGTCACACATGCAAGAGGACGAGATCCTCGATGACGTCATCGAAACGAAGACCGTGTTCTCGCCGGACAAAAATACGATTGCGGCGAAGTTCAAGGAAATACGCGATCACAACGCCGCGGTGCGCAAGCGCATTTGGCAGACGGCAGTGGCGTTTGACCTAGCCCCCTCGGACAACCGGCGGCGAAAGGAGACGAAGCCACTGAAACGCGTCTGGTCGAGTCTCGAGAATCCTTGGCGGCGGCTCCTGCAAGACCACTTTTGGCGTGCATTAGACGCCATCATCCGCGGCCCTGTCTGTGACAATGAGGGGCTCGATGCCCCAGTCTCCAGACAAATACCAATCTTCTCCAAACATCTCGGCCGGATGCATCGTACGGTCGGAGCCATTGCCGCATGCCAGGGACTTGGCCGGACAATACCGGTCGCATCCCCAACAGATCCGTTCGGGGTGCTTGGGGCTGATGGGGAAGTTCTTGGCCATTTCGATCTCCGATCATTGAGAGACGCTCTTGCAACCTACAGCCTTTGTGCAAAACCATCCTTGATGGATATCAAGAATCGACATCGAGCGACTGCTCTCCCTATCGCGATCCTGGAGCTAAGCTTCTAACGGTTTAATTGATCAAAACTTGATAACAATCATTATTGTTCGCAGCAAAGCTTCCTAGACTCGGGTTCCTACTCGTCAGTGCTCAGGAAGACATTATGCGTACCCACCTCTCACTCGCCCTGCTCTTGCTCATACCGCTGGCTCACGCAAAGGAATACCCGATCGGGGAACCACAGCTGTGTCAGGGGCTGGAAGTCGGGGCGGTGTATCTGCAACCGATCGAGATGGCCCCGGCTGGCATGATGCGCGCTACTGTCGATTCTGATGTTCACCTGGAAGCCGACATCAGGGCCACCGCGGACAATCGACAGGGCTTTCAGGAAGGCAGTTTCGTGCCTTACCTCAATGTCTCGTTCAACTTGAGCAGAGCGGGTAACCCGGACGAAATCAAGGGTGACTTCCATGCCATGGTCGCCAATGACGGCCCGCACTATGGCGACAATGTGAAGCTGCTGGGGCCGGGCAAATATCGGCTGACGTTCACCGTGCTCCCCCCCACCGGTCACGGCTCCCTCGGGCGTCATACCGATAAGGAAACCGGTGTAGCGCCCTGGTTCGAACGCTGTGAACTGCACTACGAATTCATCTACGCCGGCATCGGTAAAAAAGGCGGCTATTGAATGAAGCGCCTGCATCTTGCCTGGCTGATCGTGGCCGGAGCAGTTGCGCCGTTGACAGCGCATGCCGAGTTGCCGAGCTTTGAGCTGACCCTGCGCGATGGCCACTTTTCCCCTGCCTTGCTCGAGGTCCCGGCCGGACAGCGCTTCAAGATCGTCCTGAAAAATAGCGGTCAGGGGCCGGCTGAGTTCGAGAGCACGCCGTTGCGGGTTGAAAAAGTGCTGTCGCCGGGCGTGACAACCTTCGTCGTCATTCACCCGCTCAGGCCCGGCCACTATCCCTTTTTCGACGAGTTCAATCCGCAATTGCCCGAGGGCGGCATCCTCGCGAAATAACCTGTTAGCGCACGGAGCTTCCATGAATCAATCAATGTTCATCGTCTGGCGCGAAAGCGTCGAGGCGTTGCTGGTGATCGGCATTCTCCAGGCCTGGGCCAGCCAACAAGGCCAACGTCATCGCTTGGTCAAATACCTGTGGGCGGGTGTGGTGCTGGGGTTGATGCTTTCGGGCCTGCTGGCGGTGTTGATTCTGTTTGCCGGTGAGGCCATGAGCGGGTCGGCCAGTGAATGGTTCCAGGCCGCACTCGCACTGTTTGCCAGCCTGTTAATGGTGCAAATGGTCGGCTGGATGCACCGTCACGGGCGCACCCTCAACCACGATTTGCGACGGCACGCCGATAGCCACTTGGCCCGCCAGGGAGGCGCAGGTCTATTACTGCTGGCCATGCTCGCGATCAGCCGCGAAGGCAGCGAAACGGTGGTATTTCTCTACGGCGCCGGCGCCCGGTTGCGAGGTCCGCAGCTCGGTTTGTTTGCCGTCGGCGGCGTGTTGGGGCTGGTGCTGTCCGCGCTGACCATTACGCTGCTGCACAGCAGTCGCCGCTTCATTTCATGGCAACGATTCTTTGCCATCAGCGAAGTCATCTTGCTCATGCTCGGCGCGGGGTTGCTGGTCAGCGGCACCGAGCGAATCGGCGGCCAACTGCTCGCCCTGGATGTGCCGGACGTGGTTTACAGCCTCGTAGGCGAATCGCTTTGGGACAGCAGCGCTTGGCTGAGCGACAGCCATGGATTGGGTGGCTTTCTGGCCGGTTTTGTCGGTTATCGCGCAACGCCCAGCGGCATGACCTTACTGGTATGGGTCGGTTACTGGCTGGTCGTCAGCGCCTGGCTACGCCAACGGACTGCGGAGAAAGTCCCATGCCTGACCTGAGCCGGCACAATCGATGGCTCCAGCGCCTGGGTGACGGGATGCGTCGCCATGCGTCCGTCATCCGAGTGCTGCAGTGGGCTGTCGTACTGTTTTACGCAGTGCTGTTGGTGACCCCGGCGCTGTTGCCGCTGCCGGACAGCCAAGCACGGATACTCGACAACCTGACCTTGCTCGCGCAGTTTTTATTCTGGGGAATCTGGTGGCCGTTCGTGTTGCTGTCGATGGTGTGCTTCGGTCGACTCTGGTGTGGCGTTCTGTGCCCGGAAGGTTCGCTCAGCGAATGGGCCAGTCATTACGGGAAAGGCCTGGGTGTGCCGCGTTGGTTGCGTTGGGGCGGCTGGCCCACATTGGCGTTCTGCCTGACGACCCTCTACGGCCAATTGATCAGCGTCTATGACTACGCCCAGGCCGCACTGTTGATTCTGGGTGGTTCGACCGTCGCAGCGGTCATCATCGGGTTGTTGTTCGCCCGGGGCAAGCGGGTTTGGTGCCGTTACCTGTGCCCGGTCAGCGGCGTTTTCTCCCTGCTCGCCCGGCTGGCCCCTGTGCACTTTCAGGTCGATGAGCAACGCTGGATAGAGAATGCCGCACCACGCCTGCCACCCCCCAACTGCGCTCCCCTGCTCGATATTCGCCGCCTGCAAGGCGCCAGTGATTGCCACGCCTGCGGACGCTGCAGCGGGCAACGCGGCGCCGTGCAGCTGATCGCCCGCTCCAGCAATCAGGAGATTCTTCACGCAACCGCGCAGACGCTGTCCCCTTGGGATACACGCTTGCTGCTGTTCGGTGTGATCGGCTTGGCCATGGGCGCGTTTCAGTGGACAGTCAGCCCATGGTTTATCGCCCTCAAACAAAACCTGGCCCAGTGGCTGGTAGAACACAACCAGCTCTGGGCATTGCAGGACAACGCCCCCTGGTGGTTGCTGACCCATTACCCGCAACTCAACGACAGCTTCAGCTGGCTCGACGGCTTCAGCATTGTCGCTTACTTGAGTGTGAGTTCGATCATGCTCGGCACGGCGTTGATGCTGCTCCTAAGCCTGACGGCCCGACTGGCGCGAGATCGCGCACTGTATTGGCCTCTGGCGCTGACACTCACGCCTGTGGGTGGCGCCGGGCTGTTTCTCGGGCTGTCGGCCACCACCGTCAAATTACTGCGTTATGAAGGTCTGCTGCTGGAGTGGGTACAACCCGCCAGGGCCTGTCTGTTATTGGCCGCCATGGGGTGGAGCCTGCTACTGGGTTGGAAACGGTTGCGACACGAAGGTGTTTCCCTGATCCGGCGTGTGTCGGGTGGCGTTTGCCTGTTCCTCGCCAACGGCCTGATCGGGTTTGGCTGGTGGTTGCAGTTCTGGGGCTGGGCTTGAGTTTCCCCAGCCCCCGTTACCCCCGCAGCACGAAGGCTGGGAACAACTCGCGCATGGCCTCCCACAACTCTGGCAACAAGGCTTGTGCCGAAATGCTTGGCAGTAGCGGATCGAACATCCGCTCAGTGCGGACCAGTTGCACGGCGAAGCGTTTGACGCCGAGCGCGCTCAAGTGTTTTGCCAGGATCAGCAGACGCGCCGGCTCGAACAGATGCCAATGCACGGTGGTGCGACATTCGTAGTCCACACCACTGGCCAGCAGATGCTCAAGGCTGCGCCAGTTAGCCGTTCCGCTGCCCTCGACCCGGGTGATGGCCAGGCAATCCTCGGGCAACGCCTTGACGTCGAAACCGACCCAATCCGCGCCAGTCAGAGCCTTGGCGAAGGCGGCAGGTTTAATGCCAGCGCTGTGCAAGCCGATGCGAAAGCCCATGTCCCGCACTTCATCCATGGCGCCGAGCAAGCCGTCTTGCAAGGTGGGCTCACCACCGCTGAACACCACGGCATCGAGCAGGTCCTGACGACGTTGCAGAAACGCCAACACCCGCCGCCACTCCACTTCCTCACTGCCACGAGGCGGAATCAGCTGCGGGTTATGACAGTAACGACAACGCCAGGCGCAACCCTGGCAAAACAGCACGCAGGCGAGCTGTCCCGGATAGTCGATAGTGGTCAGGGGCACCATGCCCCCGACCCGAAGCATTCGACTCATTGGCGCCCGGCCAGGGCTGCGCCTTCAGTGAAGTGCACCCGCTCGCGGTGCTCCGACTGTTTACCTGGATTGAACGCTGACACAGGACGGTGATAGCCCATCACCCGGGTCCAGACTTCGCAGCGTTGACGTTGAGCCTGAGGCAGTGTTTGCGATGCAGTCATGGTGAAGCTCCTTGCAGTTGAGTGGATCGAAATCAATGAACAGCGCCGCCTTTCTGCTCTTGCAGTAGCAGAACTTCGTCGCATTTGGGGCAGAACTCATGTTCGCCATCGAGGTAGCCGTGCACCGGGCAGATGGAGAACGTCGGGGTCACGGTCAGGTACGGCAGGCGGAAACGTCCAAGGGCCTTGCGCACCAGCTGCTTGCAGGCCTGCACCGAGGAAATCCGCTCGGCCATATACAGATGCAAGACCGTGCCACCGGTGTATTTGCATTGCAGTTCGTCTTGAAGTTCCAGGGCCTCGAAGGGGTCTTCGGTGTAGCCCACGGGCAGTTGCGAGGAGTTGGTGTAATACGGCGCCTGCGTACTGCCCGCCTGAAGAATGTCCGGATAGCGCTTGAGGTCTTCTTTGGCGAAGCGGTAGGTGGTGCCCTCCGCCGGTGTCGCTTCCAGGTTATAGAGATGTCCGGTTTCTTCCTGGAACCGCAGCAAGGTGGCGCGCACATGGTCCAGCAGATTCAGGGCAAACTGTCGGCCATGTTCGGTGTGCATGCCCTCCTCGTCGCCAGTGAAATTGCGCAGCATTTCATGCAGGCCGTTGAGGCCGATGGTGGAAAAATGGTTACGCAAGGTGCCCAGGTAGCGCTTGGTGTAAGGGTACAAACCGGCATCCATGTGGTGCTGAATGACCTTGCGCTTGACCTCCAGGCTCTCCATCGCCAGCTCCATCAGCGTGTCCAGGCGTCGCAACAAGCCACTGGTGTTGCCCTTGAACACATAGCCCAGGCGTGCGCAGTTGATGGTTACCACGCCGAGTGACCCGGTCTGTTCCGCCGAACCGAACAAGCCACCGCCGCGCTTGAGCAACTCACGCACATCGAGCTGCAACCGGCAGCACATCGAACGCACTTGATTGGGCTGCATGTCCGAATTGAGGAAGTTCTGGAAGTACGGCAATCCGTAACGCGCCGTCATCTCGAACAGACGGTCGGCGTTCTCACTGTCCCACGGAAAATCATGGGTGATGTTGTAGGTCGGGATCGGAAAGGTGAACACTCGCCCTTTCGCGTCGCCAGCCTGCATCACCTCGATGTACGCGCGGTTGAGCAGGTCCATTTCGACTTGCAGGTCGCCATAGGCAAAGGGCATTTCCTCGCCGTCGATGACGGGTATCTGCTCACGCAAATCCTGCGGGCAAACCCAGTCGAAGGTCAGGTTGGTGAACGGCGTCTGGGTGCCCCAGCGCGATGGCACATTGAGGTTGTAGATGAACTCCTGGATCGCCTGGCGCACCTCCTGGTAACTCAGCCGGTCCTTGCGCACGTAAGGCGCCAGGTAGGTGTCGAACGAGCTGAACGCCTGGGCTCCGGCCCATTCGTTTTGCAGGGTGCCGAGGAAATTCACCATTTGCCCCAGGGCACTGCTCAAGTGCTTTGGCGGACCGGCTTCGACACGCCCCGGCACACCGTTGAGCCCCTCATGCAACAGAGTGCGCAGCGACCAACCGGCACAGTAACCGGCGAGCATATCGAGGTCGTGCACATGCAAATCCGCGTCGCGGTGGGCCTGGCCGATGGCCTCGCTGTACACCTCGTCCAGCCAGTAATTGGCGGTGACCTTGCCCGACACATTCAACACCAGCCCGCCCAGGGAATAGCCCTGATTAGCGTTGGCCTGGACCCGCCAGTCTTCACGGTCCAGGTACTCGTTCATCGATGTCGCCACCTCGACCATGGTCCGGCGATCACGGCGCAAACGCCCGTGCTGTTCGCGGTAGACGATGTAGGCGCGCATGGCGAAGAAGAAACCGGCATCCATCAATACCCGTTCGACCCGATCCTGAATCTGCTCGACGTGCAGCCTTGGCAACCCTTCCAGTCGGGCGAGAACCGCCTGAAGCAAGCCTTCGACCTCAACCTCGGTGTACTCCCCGGTTGCTTTGCCGGCAGCGATCAACGCCTGACGGATCTTGTCGGCATCGAAGGCAACCAGACTGCCATCGCGTTTGTGCAAGCGGTTACATCCTACTGAGATCAGCGTGCTCTGCATTTGGCCTCCAGATACTACATATAGATGTTCAGACACAATCAAACACAACATGCAGTGAAGACTACGGACAAAGTGCTGTTCTGCAATTGATCGACATCAAGATTTGCCGGTGAAAAAAACCGCCCGAAGGCGGTGAAGGAAAAATCGGTGCGAACACTGTGGCGAGGGAGCTTGCTCCCGCTCGGCCGCGAAGCGGTCGCAATTCTGCAAGCTCGATTTGTCTGAATAATCGTAGTGCCTCATTTAGGGTTGCTTCGCAACCCAGCGGGAGCAAGCTCCCTCGCCACAAGTAGTGTGTTTAGCAAACTCTTTCCTTAACAGAACAGCTCAACCGCCGCTCATGTTCATGAACCGCACAATCTGCACCTCGCCTTCGGGGCCGAAGTCGTGGCGCAATGGCTTGCCGCGCAAGGCCTTTTGCACCGCATTGATCAGCGGCTGGTCGTCCAGCGGATAACGCCGCAGCAATCCGCGCAAATCCAGCGCGTCTTCCTGGCCAAGACAGAGCAACAGCTTCCCTTCAACGGTCATCCGCACCCGGTTGCAGGTGCCACAGAAATTGTGACTGTTGGGTGAGATGAAACCGATCCGAGTCTCGGGATGGCGCTCCAGACGAACATAGCGCGCCGGTCCGCCGCTGTTTTCCGTACTGTCGAGCAACCGATGTTGAGCGGCTATCGATGCCCGCACTTCATCGCTGGAACAAAACGATTCACCCCGTGACCTGCCGACATCGCCCAACGGCATTTCTTCGATGAAACTGATATCGATACGCTGATCGATGGCGTACTGCACCAACGCCGGAACTTCATCGAAGTTGCGCCCTTTCATCACCACGCAGTTGAGTTTGATCCGATCGAACCCCGCATCCCGCGCCGCTTCAATGCCACCCAGCACCTGATCGAGATCGCCGTTGCGGGTGATTGCGCGAAACTTCTGCCCGTCCAGACTATCGAGGCTGATGTTCATCCGCTTGACGCCTGCCTCCGCCAATGGCCGGGCCAGACGGCCCAGTTGCGAGCCGTTGCTGGTCATCACCAGTTCGCGCAAACCGGGCAGCGCGGCGATGTTGCGGCACAGTTCGACAATGCCCGGACGAATCAGCGGCTCACCGCCGGTGAGGCGGATTTTGCGGACGCCCAACCCGACGAACAACGTTGCCAGGCGCTGCAATTCCTCCAACGTCAGGACCTGCTGACGCGGCAGGAACGTCATGTTTTTCGCCATGCAATACACACAACGAAAATCACAACGGTCCGTCACCGACATCCGCAGATAATCGATCTGCCGTCCAAAACCATCCTGCATGACAGCGTTCATCACATCTCCCGGTTTGTCTCGAAGCTCACTGCACCAGCGGTGAGTCGGCGCCCTGCAAGTGGATGCCACGAATATCCGCCGCTCCGATCAGGGTTTGCAGGTACTGCACCAGCGCTTTTTGCCAGACGCCTTGCTGCAACTGCGTGCGGATCGCCGTCGACACCACTTCATAGGGCAACGGCATGCCTTCAATCCGCTGATCGACACTCACCACATGCCAGCCGTAGCGACTTTCCAGCGGTTTGCTGGCCAGGCCCGGTGCCAGGGTGAACAACTGACGCTCCAGTTCAGGCACGGTCTGGCCCTTGCTGATCTGCCCCAGAGAACCGCCTTGGGCCTTCGACGGGCAGGCCGAATACTTCACCGCCAGCTCAGCGAAACTGCCGGGAAAATCCGCCAGCCGCTGCAACAGGATTTCGGCCTGGACATGCGCAAGGGCGCGGGCCTCGGCGTCGTCCGGCGCGCATTCGAGCAGGATGTGCCGCACCGCCAGCAATGGCGCGCTATGAAAACGTCCACGATTGTTTTCGTAGTAGCGAAGACTGGTTTCTTCATCGCACTGCGGCACATGCACTTCTCGCTCGAGCAACAAACGCGTCGCTGCTTCTTCTTCGTTCTCACCGGCGCCGATCTCCAGCGACAAGCCGAGCTCGGCAATGCGCTGCTGCAACAACTCGCGGATCACCAGCGCCCTGGCGGCCAGATAGACCGCCTCTTCACGGCTTTCGGCCGGGTGATATTGCAGCTCCTGGGCCATTGCCTCAGGCGCGATCGACACCCCGTTGACGCTGATGATCGGCCACTCCTGTTCGCTGCTGGCGATCAACTGCGCCGGGGCGTCCTCGGCCGCCGCCGGCTCGACCGGCAGTGCTTCAAACTGCGCGATATCGACAACTTCCGGCGCCGAAAGCTCTGCATTTTTAGAAGAACCGCAGCCACCGCTGCCGCCGTTACCGCCGCCACATCCACATCCACCTGACATGATGTTCTCCTCAGACTTTCTGCCGAACGATTTGATAACGACGCCCCAGGTACCAGATCGGTGCACTGACGATGTGTACGAGACGGGTGAAGGGGAACAACACGAACAGGGTCAAGCCGAGAAACACATGCAGCTTGTAGGTCAGCCCAACCGGCGCAATGGACGCCGCCGCTTCCATCGGCCGCAACAGCACGGTGTTCTGCGCCCAGTCGGCGAGCATCACCATCACCGAGCCGTCCATGTGCGCGGTGGACGCTGCAATCGTCAGCAAACCGAGCAGCAACTGCACCAGCAGCACCAGCAGAATCAGAATGTCCGAAGCGCTAGAGGCGGCGCGAACCCGTGGATCGGTGAGCCGCCGGTTGACCAGCATCAGCAAGCCGATCAAGCACAACAGGCCGAAGAGCCCGCCAGACACCATCGCCAGCAACTGCTTGTTCTCGGTGCTGATCACATGGTGATAAACCGATGCAGGCGTCAGCAGGCCGACGAAATGCCCGGCCAGTACAAACAGCACACCGATGTGAAAGAGGTTGCTCGCCATGCGCATGCCGCGCTGGTTGAGCATCTGGCTGGAGCCAGCCTTCCAGGTGTACTGCGACAGATCGAAACGGGCCCAACTGCCAATCAGGCAAATCGCCAAAG
Source organism: Pseudomonas sp. DF5 (assembly GCF_058148225.1). Taxonomy (NCBI): domain Bacteria; kingdom Pseudomonadati; phylum Pseudomonadota; class Gammaproteobacteria; order Pseudomonadales; family Pseudomonadaceae; genus Pseudomonas; species Pseudomonas sp. DF5. The sequence goes on along the minus strand of NZ_JBYVYM010000041.1, from coordinate 13,085 downwards.
CGACATAGGGATAGATCCCGAACAACAACAGGTTCCATTTAGACATTGCCTACCTCCTTGGCTGGCACGGTGGCCAACCCTTCATGCTGAAAATCCACCCAGTGCAACGGCACCGCGCTTTCTTCCCGGGCCTTGCCCGGGGCGCCAGGCAACGAACTGCAACGGTCCTGCTGTTCGGCCTGGAGAAAGTCCACCGCCTCCTCTTCCCAGATCTTGTCGAGGGCTTCGAGGGAGTCGTCGCGCGGTTCCGCTGCCACCTGCGCCCGCAGGTCGGCCACCGCTTGATGGGGCTCGGCCCCGGCAATTTGCAGCAACGCCCGGAAGCAGCTGGCATAGGCGCTTTCGCGCTCTTCCAGACGAGCCGCGAGCAAGGCCAGCAAGTGCGAAACATCCGCCAGGCCCTCGCGGGCCTCGAGGTCTTCGCGGGTGGAGAGAAACTCCAGGTACAGCGGGATATAGTCCGGCAGCTCCTTGACGCCGATGGCAAAACCGGCGGCTTCGTATTGCGCCATCATGTCGACCATCGCCTGACCACGATCGCGGGATTCGCCATGGACATGCTCAAACAGCAGCAGCGACAGTGAGCGCCCCCGGCCGAACAGCGCACCGTAGTGCTCCTGCCCGTCCATCAGGTCATTGGCGCAGATCAGCTCCAGCAACTCGAACAACGCACCACGTTGCTTGGGGCTGATTTCCCGTGACTGGATGATCGCCTGCTCCAGTTCGTCGCGCCCGCCAATCAGCGTCTCGGTCGGATAGTCGAGCAGCAGCGAAATCACTTTGAGAATTTGCATGCTCACTCCTCCCACAACTGGACGGTTTTCAGGACGTCGCGGCGGTTGGCTTTCTTCGCACCGAACATGTTGGTGTCGGAGCTGCCGCTGCAGCCGCTGCCGAAACTGAAGCCGCAACCGGAGCGCTCGGCAAAGGCGTCGCTCATGGCGTCTTCACGGTGGGCACTCGGTACCACAAAGCGGTCTTCATAGTTGGCAATCGCCAGGTAGCGATACATCTCTTCGACCTGGGCCACGCTCAAGCCGACGTCCTTCAACACTTGCAGGTCCTGAACGCCATCGACTTGCTCGGAACGCTTGTAGGCGCGCATCGCCAGCAAGCGTTTAAGTGCGCGCTTGACCGGTTTTTCATCGCCCGCTGTCAGCAGGTTCGCCAGGTACTTCAGCGGAATACGCAGGCTGTCGACATCCGGGATCACCCCGTTCATGCCTACGGTGCCGGCGGTAGCGGCGTTCTGGATCGGCGACAGCGGCGGCACGTACCAGACCATCGGCAAGGTGCGGTATTCCGGGTGCAGCGGCAGTGCGAGTTTCCAGTCCACGGCCATTTTGTAGACCGGCGAACGCTGGGCGGAATCAATCACCGACTGCGGTACGCCATCGGCCAGGGCCTGGCGAATCACTGCCGGGTCATTCGGATCGAGGAAGATCTCCAGTTGTTTCTCGTACAGGTCTTGCTCATTGGCGGTGCTCGCCACTTCGCTGATGCGGTCGGCGTCATACAGCAGCACACCGAGGTAACGGATACGCCCGACACAGGTTTCGGCGCAAACAGTCGGCATCCCGGCTTCGATACGCGGGTAGCAGAAGATGCACTTCTCGGATTTGCCGCTTTTCCAGTTGAAATAGATCTTCTTGTACGGGCAGCCGCTGATGCACATCCGCCAGCCACGGCATTTTTCCTGGTCGATCAGCACAATGCCGTCTTCTTCGCGCTTGTAGATCGCCCCGCTCGGGCACGACGCCGCGCACGCCGGGTTGAGGCAGTGCTCGCACAGGCGCGGCAAATACATCATGAAGGTGTTTTCGTATTCGCCGTAAATGTCCGCCTGGATCTTGTCGAAGTTCTTGTCCTTGCGGCGCTTGGCGAACTCGGTACCGAGGATTTCTTCCCAGTTCGGGCCCCACTCGATTTTTTCCATGCGCTTGCCGGAGATCAGCGAACGCGGGCGCGCGGTGGGCTGATGCTCGCCCAGCGGCGCGGTATGCAGGTGCTGGTAATCGAAGTCGAACGGTTCGTAGTAATCGTCGAGGCTCGGCAGGTCCGGGTTGGCGAAAATATTCGCCAATACGCGGAATTTACCGCCGATGCGCGGGTTGATCGTGCCGTTGGCATTGCGGATCCAGCCGCCCTTCCACTTGTCCTGGTTTTCCCATTCTTTCGGGTAACCGATACCGGGTTTCGATTCGACGTTGTTGAACCATGCGTATTCCATGCCTTCGCGGCTGGTCCAGACGTTCTTGCAGGTGATCGAACAGGTGTGGCAACCGATGCACTTGTCCAGGTTCAGAACCATGCCGATTTGTGAGCGAATCTTCATCTCAGTTCTCCTCGATATCAGTCGGCAGAGGACGCGGCAGGTCATCGCCGTTTGAGCCATCGAGCCAGTCGACTTTGGCCATCTTGCGTACCACGACGAATTCGTCGCGGTTGCAACCGACCGTGCCGTAATAGTTGAAACCGTAGGCTTGCTGCGCATAGCCACCGATCATGTGGGTCGGTTTGAGCACCACGCGGGTGACCGAGTTATGGTGGCCGCCACGGGTCTTGGTGGTTTCCGAACCGGGCACGTTCACGATCCGTTCCTGGGCGTGGTACATAATCACCATGCCGTCCTTGACCCGCTGGCTGACCACCGCTCGTGCGGTCAGCGCGCCGTTGGCGTTGAAGCATTCGATCCAGTCGTTGTCTTCAATGCCGGCGCTTTTCGCGTCGTTCTCCGAGAGCCAGACAATCGGCCCGCCGCGGCTGAGGGTCAGCATCAACAGGTTGTCGCTGTAAGTGCTGTGGATGCCCCATTTCTGGTGCGGAGTAATCCAGTTCAGGACGATTTCGGTCTCGCCGTTGCTGCGCTTGCCTTTCACCCCTTCAATGGTGCGGGTGTTGACCGGCGGGCGGTAACTCATCAGTTGCTCGCCGAACGCCTGCATCCACGGGTGATCCTGGTAGAACTGCTGGCGACCGGTGACGGTGCGCCATGGGATGGCTTCGTGAACGTTGGTGTAGCCCGCGTTGTAGCTGACGTGATCGTCTTCGAGACCCGACCAGGTAGGGCTGGAAATGATCTTGCGCGGCTGCGCCTGAATATCGCGGAAACGAATCGCCTCGTGAGCCTTGGACAACGCCAGGTGGCTGTGGTCGATGCCGGTGAATTCCGACAGCGCAGCCCAGGCCTTGACCGCCACATGGCCGTTGGTTTCCGGGGCCAGGGACAGGATCACTTCTGCGGCATCGATGGCCGTGTCGATTTTCGGCCGACCCTGACTGATACCGGCAGCGGTTTCGTGATGGTTGAGCTCGCCGAGGAATTTCACTTCCTTGTCGGTGTTCCAGTTGATGCCCTTGCCGCCGTTGCCGTGTTTCTCCAGCAAGGGACCCAGCGAAGTGAACTGCTTGTAGATGTTGGTGTAATCACGCTCTACCACTTGCAGGTTCGGCGCGTTCTTGCCCGGCACCGGGGCCACGCCGGCGGTTTTCCAGTCGGTGCCGCCAAACGGTTGGGCCAGTTCGCCCACGCTGTCGTGCATCAACGGCACGGTCACCAGGTCCTTCTCGACGCCCAGGTGCCCTTCGGACATGGCGGAAAATGCCTTGGCGATGCCTTTGTAGATCTCCCAGTCGGAACGCGATTCCCACGCTGGGTCGATCGCAGCCGACAACGGGTGAATGAACGGGTGCATGTCCGAGGTGTTCATGTCGTCCTTTTCGTACCAGGTCGCGGTCGGCAAGACGATGTCGGAATAGACGCAGGTCGAGGACATGCGGAAATCCAGCGTGGTGACCAGATCGAGCTTGCCGATGGCGCCCTCGTCCACCCATTCGGCTTCTTCGGGCTTGCAATCGCCGACCTGACCGATGTCTTCGTTCATCACCCCGTTCTTGGTGCCCAGCAAGTACTTGAGCATGTACTCGTGGCCCTTGCCCGAGGAGCCCAGCAGGTTGGAACGCCAGATGAACATGTTGCGCGGGAAGTTCACCGGGCTGTCCGGCTGTTCGCAGGCAAAACGCAGCGAACCGTCCTGCCACGACTTGACCACGTAGTCTTTGGGGTCCATGCCGGCGGCAGCGGCATCGCGGCAAATATTCAACGGGTTGGTGTTGAGTTGCGGAGCGCTTGGCAACCAGCCGGCGCGTTCGGCGCGGATGTTGTAGTCCAGCGCATGTTCGGGGAATTGCGACTTGTCGGCCAATGGCGAGAGCACATCGTGCATGCTCATCTTCTCGTGGCGCCATTGCGAGCTGTGGGCGTAGAAGAAGCTGGTGCCATTCATCTGGCGTGGCGGACGGTTCCAGTCCAGGCCGAATGCCAGGGGCAGCCAGCCACATTGCGGACGCAGTTTTTCCTGACCGACATAGTGCGCCCAACCGCCACCGGTCTGGCCGACACACCCGCAGAGCATGAGCATGTTGATCAGCCCGCGGTAGTTCATGTCCATGTGGTACCAGTGGTTCATCGCCGCGCCGACGATGATCATCGAGCGACCACGGGTCTTGTCGGCGTTGTCGGCGAACTCGCGGGCGATCTGGATGGCTTTCTCGCGGCTGACGCCGGTGATCTTCTCCTGCCAGGCCGGGGTGCCGGGTACGCTTGCGTCGTTGTAGTCCTTGGCGACGTTAGCGCCACCCAGGCCACGATCGATCGCCAGATTGGCCGCCGACAGGTCGAATACGGTCGCAACTTTGGCCACGCTGCCGTCCGCCAGCACCACGTTGTGCACCGGCACACGGCGGTATTGCACGGCATCACCCGCCACATGCTGGAAGTACTCGTGGGACTCGCCGGCAAAATACGGGAACGCCACTTCGGCGACGTCATCGCCGATCAGGCTCAGCTTCAAATCGATCTCGCGGCCTTCACCGCCTTCACGAGGCAAAATGTTCCACTTGCCCTTCTCACCCCAGCGATAACCGATGGAGCCTTGCGGGGAAACCAGTTCACCGCTGGCATCCAGCGCGATGGTTTTCCATTCCGGGTTGTTTTCCTGGCCGAGGTTGTCGGTAAGGTCCGAGGCGCGCAAGAAACGGTCCGGCTGGTAACCGGCGCCCGGTGCCTTGTCGACCATTTGCTTGAGCAGTACCAGCACCGGCAAGTCGGTGTAGCGTTTGGCGTATTCGGTGAAATAGGCGCTCGGCTTGTCCAGGTGGAATTCTTTGAAGATCACATGGTTGAACGCCTGGGCCAGCGCCGCGTCGGTACCCTGTTTAGGGTTGAGCCACAGGTCGGTGAGCTTGGCGACTTCCGAGTAGTCCGGGGTGATCGCCACGGTCTTGGTGCCCTTGTAGCGAACTTCGGTGAAGAAGTGCGCGTCGGGGGTACGGGTCTGCGGAACGTTGGAGCCCCAGGCAATGATGTAGTTGGAGTTGTACCAGTCGGCCGATTCCGGCACGTCGGTTTGCTCGCCCCAGACCATCGGCGAGGCTGGAGGCAAGTCGCAGTACCAGTCGTAGAAGCTCAGGCAAGCGCCACCGATCAGCGACAGATAACGCGCGCCGGCGGCGTAGCTGACCATCGACATCGCAGGGATTGGCGAGAAGCCGACGACCCGGTCGGGGCCGTACGTCTTGATGGTGTAGACGTTGGACGCGGCGATGATCTCGTTGACTTCCTCCCAGTTGGAGCGAATGAAGCCCCCCATGCCGCGCTTGCTTTTATAGGAGTCGGCCTTGGCCTTGTTCTCGACAATGCTGGCCCAGGCTTCCACCGGCGCCATGGTCTGCCGCGCCTCGCGCCAGAGCTTGAGCAACGGCTTGCGGATTTTCGGGTACTTGAGGCGGTTGGCGCTGTAGATGTACCAGCTGTAACTGGCGCCACGCGGGCAACCGCGGGGTTCGTGGTTAGGCAAATCGTTGCGGGTGCGCGGGTAATCGGTCTGCTGGGTTTCCCAGGTGATCAGGCCGTTCTTGACGTAGATTTTCCACGAGCAGGAGCCGGTGCAGTTCACCCCGTGGGTGGAACGCACGATCTTGTCGTACTGCCAGCGCGAACGGTAGACGTTCTCCCAGTCGCGAGACTCTTTGCGAGTCTCTCCATGACCATCGGAAAACTCGTTTTGCTTGCGATTGAAAAACCGCAGTTGATCCAGTAAATGACTCACGGTGTGTCCTCTCAGGCTTGCTGCGGGGTTCTGTGCCCCGCCCACGCAATGGTTGGATTCGGGTCGGATTAGCAGGGGGTTGCGGCGCCTTTGCGCGCGTACCACCACCAGGTCACGACGATGCAGCTCAGGTAAAAGCCGACGAACATGTAGAAAGCCATCTCAGGGCCGCCGGTTTGGGCCATCGAAGTGCCGAAGGATTTGGGAATGAAGAACGCACCGAAGGCGCCCATGGCCGAACTGAAGCCCAGGACGGCGGCCGATTCCTTGCCGGCATCCTTGAGCGCCTGTTCGCGCACGGCTGGCGATTTCCCGGTCGAGGCTTTTTCGTGCTGGGTGCGGAAGATCACCGGGATCATCCGGAAGGTGGAGCCGTTGCCCACGCCAGTGGTGATGAACAGCAGCATGAACAGGCCAAGGAAGCCGTAGAAGCTGCCGCCCGCGCCGTTCTGCGGCAAGAAGTGCATCACGCCGAAGACCATCGCGATCATCGCCACGAAGTTCCACAGGGTCACTTTCGCGCCGCCGAGCTTGTCCGCCAGCCAGCCGCCCAATGGCCGTACCAACGCACCGACCAATGGGCCAAGGAAGGCGAATTTCAAGGCGATGACATCCGGAAAGGAGGTTTTGATCAGCAGCGGAAACGCGGCGGAAAAGCCAATGAACGAACCGAAGGTCGCCAGGTACAACCAGCACATCAGCCAGTTGTGTTTGCGCTTGAAGATCACTGCCTGCTCGCTGAACGAGGCCCGGGCGCTGGACAAGTCATTCATGCCGAACCAGGCCAACACTGTCACCAGGACAATAAATGGCACCCAGATGAACCCGGCGTTCTGCAGCCACAACTGACCGCCGTCCGGCAACGCTTGCGAGGAGCCGCCCATGAAGCCGAACACACCGAAGGTAATCACCAGCGGCACACAGAACTGCATGACCGAAACGCCCAGGTTGCCCAGTCCGGCATTGAGGCCCAGGGCTGTGCCCTGCTGGGACTTGGGATAGAAGAAGCTGATGTTGGACATGCTCGAGGCGAAGTTGCCGCCACCGAAACCGCAGAGCAAGGCAATCAACACGAACACGCTGTAGGAGGTGCTCGGGTCCTGCACGGCGAAGCCCATCCAGATCGATGGCAACAGCAACGACGCGGTGCTCAGGGCAGTCCAGCGCCGGCCACCGAAGATCGGCACCATAAAGGAATAGAAGACCCGCAAGGTCGCACCGGACAGCCCCGGCAATGCCGCCAGCCAGAACAGTTGGTCGGTGGTGAAGCTGAAGCCGATGGCGTTCAACCGCACAATCACCGTGCTCCAGACCATCCATACCGCAAAGGCCAACAACAGCGCAGGAATGGAAATCCACAAATTGCGAGTGGCGGTCTGTTTGCCGCTACTTCCCCAGAACGCGGGGTCCTCGGGGCGCCAGTCATGAATGACCGGGCCTTTATCAGGCGTTTGCAGAACGGACATGTTCTTCTCCTTGGGCAATGCTGGAAATCGGGGACGGAATCAGCAGCGGCTCTTTACCAAGCACCGGGCTTTTGCGTATTTCGCTGAAGTACATCCAGGTGAGGGAGACCCAGACCACGCCGTACATCAACATGAAGCAGGAAGAGCGCACGCCGGTGAGGTCCACCAGGGCGCCGAACAGGATCGGCAGCACAAAACCGCCCAAGCCACCCGCCAGGCCGACGATGCCGGACACCGCACCCATGTTTTTCGGGTAGTCATTGGCGATGTACTTGAAGACCGAGGCCTTGCCGAATGCGAAGGCGATGCCCATGACAAACAGCAGCACGGTGAACAGCGCGGGGCTCAGGCCAATGTGGAAATCCAGCGGACCATCGATGGTCTGCACTTGCAGTTGGGTCTGGGGATACGAGAGCAGGAACAGGCAGATCCAGCTGACCCACAACACCCACCAGGTCACGCTTTGCGCCCCCCAGCGATCCGACATCCAGCCGCCGACGGCGCGCAGTACGCCGCCAGGCAGGGAGAAACAGGCCGCCAGCAGCGCCGCGCTTTGCAGGCTGAAACCGTATTCCTGTACGTAGTACTTGGTCATCCACAGGGCCAGGGCGACGTAGCCGCCGAAGACGATCGAGTAGTACTGGCAATAGCGCCACACCGCAGGATCCTTCAGCGAGCGCAGTTGCTCACGCAAGCTGGCGCCCGTGGCACTGCGATGGCCCTTGTTTTCTGAGGTCAGGAACCAGAACAGCAGCGCAGTGATAAACAAGATCGCACTGAAGACTTTCGGCACCAGCTGCCAGCTGCCGGCGGCGATCAGCGCCGGGGCCAGGAACTTGGTCACCGCCGACCCGGCGTTACCGGCGCCGAAGATGCCCATGGCGAAGCCCTGGTTCTCCTTGTCGAACCATTTGGCGACGTAGGCAATCCCCACGGAAAACGAGCCACCGGCCAGGCCGACGAACAAACCCAGTACCAGGAACTGCCAGTAGGCGGTGGCGTGACTGATCAAGTACAGCGGCGTGACGCAGGTCAGCATCAGCAGGAAAAACACGCTGCGCCCGCCAAAGCGGTCGGTCAGCAAACCCAGCGGCAAACGCACCAGCGAGCCGGTCAGCACCGGGGTCGCGGCCAGCAGGCCGAATTGGGTTTCGTTGAGCTGGAGCAATTCCTTGATCGGCACGCCGAGCACGGCAAACATCATCCAGACCATGAAGCACACAGTGAAGGCCAGCGTGCTCATGCCCAGCACCAAGCCTTGTCGTACACGCGGTTGGGTCACAATGCTCTCCCGTCAATTAGCCATGGCGGCAGACTAGAGAGGCAAACCCCGCAAAAACTTGACCCAGGTCAACGATGCCCATGTGGGCCTAAGCCTATGCTTAGCCCGCCTACCTCCAAGGAGGTAGTGCTAGAAAACCTTGAAAACCTTTATTTATCAGCTTGTTAAGGGTTTCAACCCACGCTTTTGCCGACAAGGAACTGTCGACAACTCTTTAGAGGTAGCTCGCCCAGGAACGGCGGCAAAACCCCACGCTGGAACGTGCATGCTCTGTTTTCTTATCGCTTTCCCGGACCTGCGCCGATGATCCGCTGGTTGCGCAGCTCCCTGCCCGCTCGCGCCGGGCTGGCGGTGATCCTGATCGCCGTGCTGGCGCTCGCCAGTTCATTGAGCGCCGGGCTGATCGCCTGGTTCAGCCAGGGCGATGCCGCTGCCATCAACACCGCAGGCTCGGTGCGTATGGAGACCTATCACCTGAGCTGGAAACTCGCCGCTGGCGCCACCGGCGAAGAAGTCGCAAGCATCATCGACAGCCTGCAATACCGCTTGAACAGCCACTCACTCAAGGCAGTATTGGAAGATGGCCCGACCACCGCCCTGCAAATCAGTTACGGGCAAATCCAGCAACGCTGGAGCGAGGATTTGCGTCCGGCCCTGGATCGCGGCGATGCAGCGGCCTTTCAAGCCCTGGCCCTGCCCTTCGTTGAGCAACTGAACCAGTTCGTCGATCTGTTGCAGCGCCAAAGCGAACAAAAGCAAGGCTGGCAACAGGCGATCCAGGGTCTGGCCCTGTTCACCACCATGATCGTCCTGCTGCTCGGGCTCTACGAACTGCAGTACGGCGTTGTCACCCCTTTGAAAGAGTTGGTGGATGCAACCCAGCGCTTTCGTCGCGGCGACTTCAAGGTGCGGGTCAACCATCAGTCCGAGGATGAGCTGGGCCAGTTGGCCATGAGTTTCAACACCATGGCCGAGACGATCGAAGAGTCGCATCGCACCCTGGAAAGTCAGGTCCAGCAAAAAACCCTGAACCTGCAACAAGCCAATGCCGCCCTGGAGCTTCTGTATCAAAGCAGCCGAAGCCTGGCCACACGCCTGGCCAATGCCGAAGGCCTGGATGAGTTGATTCGGCGCTTCCAGCAACGCCTGCCCGGCTTGCGCCTGTCGCTGTGCCTGCAAGGGCAGATGCAGGCACCGGCCCAGCAGCTGCTCGCCCTGCATGGCGCGAACATCCGGGAAGTCTGTGCCAGCAGCGACTGCGCCACGTGCCAGAGACACCCTAAAACCAACCCGCAAATCTTCAGCATCAGCAACCAGGGCAGTGAACTGGGTGAGCTCAAGGCGCACTTTGTCGACGGGCACCCCATGCAAGCCTGGGAAACCCAACTGATCCAGGCCCTGGCCAATCTGATCGGCACCTCGCTCTCGCTCAAGCGCCAACGGGAACAGGATCATCGCCTGCTGCTGCTCGAAGAACGCACGATCATCGCCCGCGAGCTGCACGATTCACTGGCCCAGGCCCTGTCCTACATGAAGCTGCAAGTCAGCCGCATGCAAACCCTGATGCGCCGGGGCGAACCGGTCCAGACCCTGGAAACCGTCACCAGCGAATTGCGCGAGGGACTGAACAATGCCTATCGCCAGTTGCGCGAGTTGCTGACCACGTTTCGCTTGCAGATTCACGACGCGGGACTGGTCCAGGAACTCAAGGACACGGCCGAGGAGTTTTCCCGTCGCGGAGAATTCCAGGTGCACCTGCACGTCGACACGCTGGCCTTCCAGCTATCGGCCAGCGAACAAATCCACATTTTGCAGATCACCCGCGAGGCGCTCTCCAACTGCCTGCGCCACGCCCATGCGCAAAACGCCTGGCTGCAACTGCGCCAGGATGGCGAGACCGTCAGGTTGTCGGTCGAAGACGACGGGCGTGGGTTCAGTGGCAATGTCGACCAGCGCGAACACCACGGCCTGAACATCATGGATGAGCGGGCTCGCAGCTTGCGCGGCCAACTGCAGATATTTTCCAGGGAGCCCCAAGGCACCCGTGTCCAACTGGAATTCCACCCGGAGTTTCTCGGGCAGCAAACAGAAGGTAGCACCACATGACCCCGTCCCCACAACACAAAATCCTGCTGGTAGACGATCACCCGATGATGCGTCACGGCATTCGCCAGATGCTCGAACTCGAAGATGATTTCCTGATCGTCGGCGAAGCCAGCCAGGGTGAAGAAGCACTCAGTCTCATTGAGCCGCTTCAGCCGGACCTGGTTTTGCTCGACAACAACATGCCGCAAATGAATGGCATCGAAACCCTGCGCCGGCTACGAGCCATGCACTACACCGGCAAAGTCCTGCTGTTTACGGTGTCGGACGCCGAAGACGATATTCGCGATGCACTGCGCCTGGATGCCGACGGCTATCTGCTCAAGGACATGGAGCCCGAACTGTTGATTCAGTACATCCGCGATGCCCTGAACGGCGCGCTGGTGATCAGCCCGGGACTGACCCAAGTCATGGCGCAAGCGCTGCGTGCTCCTGCGCGTCAGGCCGTGGTGGAACTCACCGAGCGCGAACGCCAGGTGTTGAAGACCATCGCCAGCGGCTTCAGCAACAAGGTCATCGGGCACAAGCTGGGCATCACCGAAGGCACGGTCAAGGTTCACGTCAAGAACCTGTTGCACAAACTCGGCTTGCGTTCGCGAGTCGAGGCGGCGGTGTGGGCCATGGAACATCTGCGCAACGCCGGCTGACGGGTATTCCTCTTTGGAGGTAGGCCTGCAGAGGCATAGGTCATCGAGCCTACGCTCTCTACTATGGTCGTCAGCGGAGGTACGCCATGCTGACTCACCCTTCCATCGTTTTAACGTTGCGCCGTCATCATCTGTTCAGCCAACTGCCGGAGAAAGTCTTCGAGGAAGTCTGCAGCCTGGCCATGCTCAAACGCCTGAGTTGTCACAGTACGCTCATGCATCAAGGGGATCCGGCCAGGCGCTTTTTCCTGCTGGTCAGCGGCCAGGTCAAGTTGTACCGGCTCACCGGTGAAGGCCAGGAGAACCTGGTGGAGATCATTCAGCCCGGCCAGACTTTTGCCGAAGCCTTGCTGTTCAGCCAGGCTCGTCTGTATCCGGTGAGCGCCACCGCGCTGAAGGACAGCGTGCTGGTGAGCATCGACGGCAACCATTACCGCAATGCCCTGGAGGACCAGCCGAAAGTCTGCCTGGCCATCCTGGCGAGCATGAGCGTTCACCTGCACCTGCGTCTGCGCGACATCGATACCTTGACCATGGCCAGTGCGAGCCGTCGGGTGATCAATTTCCTGTTCCAGGAACGCCACCCGGTGACCGGCCAGATTGTCTTGCAGATGTCCAAACGCCTGGTGGCGTCGAAGCTGGGAATTCAGCCGGAAACCTTTTCGCGGATACTGCATCGCCTGGTGGAAAGCGGCCTGATTGCCATGGAACGACGCCACATCAGCATCCTCGCTGAAGAGGAACTGGCCGCTTTCCAATAGCCGGAATTGACCGTTATCAAGGCGCCCTGCCACACCTCTTGCACACTGACAGAGCCCATCCACGGAGAATGCAAATGCCCCGTTCAACCCTGCCTTTGGTTTACTCCTGCTCAGGCTGCTCCAACGTCGCCCAACTGGCCAACACCCTGGCCGTGCGCCTGGATCGCAGTGGTCTCGCTGAAATGTCCTGCATCGTTGGTGTCGGCGGGCATGTGGCAGCGCTGGTCAACAAAGCGCGCTCGGGGCGCCGGATCTTCGCGCTGGACGGCTGCCCGCTGCAATGTGTTGAAAACAGCCTCAAGCAGCATGGCCTGCATGCTGATGTGCACCTGATTCTCAGCCATTACGGGCTGCGCAAACGCTATGGCGAGGACTGCACACAGGCGCAGAGTGATGAGTTGTTTGAAGGGATCAGGCGGTTGATTGCCAGTGATGCCCGGCAGCACGGAAGCCGCCAGTAAACGATTAATGCTGTTCACTTAAGCAATTTCAGCCGCGACGCATTCTTTGTAGCAGCTGCCGAAGGCTGCGTTCGGCGGCGAAGCCGTCGTCAAACCAGTGATTGCGGCGTGTCAGGCAGACCGCACTAGCCGGATTCACGACGGCTTCGCCGCCGAACGCAGCCTCGCAGGCTCGACAGCTGCTACAGATCGCATTACGGCTTAAGTGAACAGCATTACAGTAAACGATGGCCTGAGGGCCAACGAAAATCCAAC
>NZ_JBYVYM010000040.1:0-40775 GCF_058148225.1 Pseudomonas sp. DF5 | reverse complement strand
CGGACATCGGAGTAGCGCAATTCAACGCACGCTCACAGACTACTCATCAATCCATAACGCAGTTAAGGCGGTTTTTTGATGCCCTCACCACTCGACACAACCATTTCCATTCCTCTTTCACCGGACGAAGCGGTAGTGCTGTTTGAGTTTGTCCGTCGTTTCAGTGATACCGATACATTGGCTATTGAAGACCAAGCAGAGCAAAGGGCCCTATGGAACCTATGCTGCGTATTTGAAAAGCACCTAAACCTTCCAATGGAAGGCGACTACGCAGAGATATTGCGGATGGCACGAGATAGGCTCAGGGATGAATGAACGGCCCGATTTCAGCCTATCTTGAAGGGTTGGAACCGGCCATGCGCAGCCACTCGAACACATCACCTGATCGGCTATTTTGTAGGACGTAGCGGTCACCGATGTTCCGCTGCCAACATTGACCTGAACTGAGAAATGATCTCTGAAGATAGCCCGGCAGCTTCGAACACTGCACAGGTGAAGCTAACAGGCGCGGGGCCTGGAGCAGTTATGATGCGGTCCGCAACCACAGCTACTGGACTGTTTCTATAAAACATACGCCCTTCATAGCCTAGGGCATTCTGTTGTAAGAAGTCAGCGCTGTTTGAGGTATGAGGAACCGTGTCGAGAAGACCGGCCCTCGCGAGTGCCAGCGTTCCCCCACAGATACCGGCAATTGTCGCTCCACTTGAACGACAGGCATGAAGAAAGTCTCGAATATCCGGTGCTTCTGCACGCTCCCAGATCATTCCGCCAATGACGACGACAACGTCCGGTTTCCAGTCCAGACATTGTTGCAAACTGCTATCGACAGTTACAGCCAATCCACCCTGCGAGCGGAACTGCCCCGTAGCAGCAGCGAAAAACCTGACGTCGATCCCGTAAAAAGGCGACGCAGTTCCAGCAATGAAAGCATATTCCCAGTCCGCAAAACCGGGTGTCAGTATCAAACCCACGCGTGCCATCAGTCAGAATCCTCCATGAATGCCAATAACATATGGTGAGGACAAACAGACATCAAGGGCTGCTTCGGGGCGATTAATGCCCTTCTCCGCAGCCCCGTTTGGGAAGGGAAAATATATCTGTCCATATTTTACGATTTTTTCTTCACCCGGATTTCACTCCACGGCAACCAGTAGCCGCTGCTGTCCCGCCGGCCACCCGTTCAGCTCGTCGATCCACGATTCCCTTGTCATGAAATGAAAATTCGCTGTCGTGCAATGCGAGGTGGCCGCACCTTCTGCGCCCTAGAGTCAGAGGCAAAGACCGCTACCGGGCGCAGCGCCCGGGAACACGAGAGCCCCGCCATGAGCAGATCCAACCGAACGAGCGAGACCGCAACCCCCACCCAGCGCCCCTCGGCGACCGGCCGAAAACGTCGCGCTCGCAAGGATGGCGATCTCCCGGACAACACCCGGCAACAAGAGCTGATGGGCATGACTGCCAATAAGGCTCTGGCAGGCAATCCGCTAGTCAGCATGCGCGCGGCGGACCTGGCCAGCTCGGCCGGTTACCTGCTCAAGGCCGTGGGCAAATCGCCGCTCAAGGCTGGCGCTCATCTGAGTGGCTACCTGAAGGAGCTGCGCGGCATCGTCGGCGGCAACTCCGGCATCGCGCCGGACCCGAAGGACAAGCGCTTCGTCGATCCGGCCTGGCAATCCAACGCCTTCCTGCGCGCGTTGCTGCAGAGCTACCTGGCCGGCCAAAGTGAGCTGACCCGCTTCATCGAATCCACCGACCTTGCCCCGCTGGAGAAGAGTCGAGCCCGGTTCGTAGCAGCACTCCTGGCCGATGCAATGGCACCAAGCAACTCGCCGCTGACCAATCCGGCGGCGCTGCGCAAGCTGGTGGACACCGGTGGCATGAGCCTGGCCAGGGGCATCCGCCAATTCGGCGAGGATATGCTGAACAACCGTGGGCTCCCGAGGCAGGTCGACAGCACGCCGTTCAAGGTTGGGGAAAACCTCGCCACGGCCAAGGGCGAAGTGGTGTTTCGCAACGAGATGTTCGAGCTGCTGCAGTTCGCGCCCACCAACGAAAAGGTCTATGCCCGGCCCCTGGTGATGTCGCCACCGCAAATCAACAAGTACTACGCCATCGACCTGTCGCCGGAGAAAAGCCTGATCAAGTGGATTCAGGACAGCGGCGTGAACCTCTTCGTCATCAGCTGGCGCAATCCCACCAGCGAACACCGCGACTGGGGCTTGTCCGATTACGCGCTGTGCCTCGACCAGGCTGTGGACGTGGCGCGCAGGATCACTGGTAGCCCGGATGTGAACATGTGGGGCTCCTGCTCGGGAGGCATCACCTTGGCCGCCTACCTGGGCTGGCTGGCGGCTCGTGGCGAAGGCCACAAGGTGGCCAACACCAGCTGGGCCGTGTGCGTGCTCGACATGCCCTCGGTGCTGGACGACACCACCCTGGGGATATTCGCCACCCCGTCCGCCCTGCGCGCGGCCAAGGCCAGCTCCCGGCGCAAGGGCGTGCTGAGCGGCCAGAGCATGGCCCGCATGTTCGCCTGGATGCGACCCAACGACCTGATCTGGAACTACTGGGTCAACAACTACCTGCTTGGCAATAAGCCGCCGGCCTTCGACATCCTGGCCTGGAACAGCGACACCACGCGGCTACCCGCCCAACTGCACGCGGACTACCTCGATCTGGTCCAGCAGAATCCCTACAGCAACCCGGGCGCCCTTGAGATTGCCGGCGAGTCAATCGACATGACCCAAGTGAAGGTGGGAGCCTATGTGGTTGGCGGCACCACCGACCACATCACCCCCTGGCAAGGCTGCTACGGCACTGCCCGGCTGTTGGGTGAAGACACAACCTACGTGCTGTCCAATGCCGGCCACCTGCAGAGCCTGGTGAACCCGCCGGGCAACCCCAAGTCGTTCTACTACGCGGCGCCTGCCACCGCCGAGACCCCGGAAACCTGGCTGCAAAACGCCGGGGAGCGCCAGCAAGGCAGCTGGTGGCCGCATTGGCGCGAATGGATCGGGCAGCGCTCGGGCGACATCCAGCCGGCACCGAAGAAGCTCGGCTCGCGTAAATACCCGCCCCTCTGCCCCGCACCTGGCACCTATGTCATGGAGCGTTGAGACCGCCATCTGTTCATCGAGCTGACCCCACGCCACCCGTGGGTTTCAGCGCTTTACGATCGACTGAGCGACGCGGCCCGTGAGTCTCGGCATGATCGATGGTTGATGGCTGAAGATCCGGCTTGAAAGTGGCTGCGGTAGACAACATCTCGCATCCGCCAAGATCTCTTTCAGCAAACGGAGTCACCGACATGAACCGGGCCAATTGCTTAACGCGGTACATCACGCTGTCCGTCCGCGCGAAATAGCCCGGATGCCTGCACTGCTAGAATGCACGGACCTGTCCCAACTATGGAGAACCAAGATGATCAGCAAGAACACGATTTGTCTCTGGTACGACGGCACCGCGCTGGACGCTGCAACGTTCTACGCCAAGACGTTCCCGGACAGCGCCGTGGGAGCGGTCCTTCGCGCGCCTGGCGACTATCCGGCGGGTAAACAGGGCGATGTCTTGACGGTGGAGTTCACGGTGATGGGCATCCCTTGTCTCGGGCTGAACGGTGGGCCGGGGGTCAAGCACAACGAGGCTTTTTCGTTCCAGGTTGCGACTGACGACCAGGCCGAAACCGACCGCTTGTGGAACGCGATTGTCGGCAACGGTGGTCAGGAAAATGTATGCGGCTGGTGCCAGGACAAGTGGGGGCTGTCGTGGCAGATCACGCCACGCGTCCTCAGCGCCGCGATAGCCAATCCTGATCGAGCGGCGGCCAAGCGCGCATTCGACGCCATGATGGGGATGGGCAAGATCGACATCGCTGCGATCGAAGCGGCTCTAAGGCAGTAACCAGCGCTGTTTGGGGCTGGGGCGTTTAGACATGTATCCCTTATTCCGGCAGCCCCGCTCTGCGCAGACCGTCCACCAGCGTGGCGAGATTCTCCGGCCGGTGGATCGGCAGCCAATCAGAGATAGTGCTGAGGCGCAACGTAGGGTCGAGTTTGCGCAAATGCTCCATCGCACGCTGCGCTTCGGCCATCCGTCCGGCAAGCGCATGGCTCGCCGCGAGGATGGCGACGGCCAACAGAAAATCTGGCAAATCCCGAAGTGCTTTCTCTGCCCATGACGACGCCGTATCGAAGCGCCCCACGAAGAGATTCGCGACTGCCATTCCGGCTTGCATTCTATACAGCTCCGGGTCGAGGGGGCTGAACCGCATGGCGTGCGTAAAGTACTCGATGGCGGCATCGGTTTCGCCGTGCCAGAGCCTGAGGAACGCGCCGAGGAACCACGCGGCGGCGAGGTTCGGATTGAGCACGAGTGCCTTGTCCAGCAAGGCAATGCCACCCCGCAGGTCGCCGGCAAGATAGCCAAGCGTATGGCCGCTTCTGGTGAGAGCGACCGCATCGCCCTTGTCCAACTCCACTGCCCGGCGAGCGAGTCGGATACCCTCCGCGACCTCCCGTGGGTGATCAGTCATCCAGCGATTGGCTTTGCGCCAACTATGACACCAGGCCGCCATCGCATAGGCCGATGCAAAATCCGGGTCGAACTCTATGGCCTTATGGAAGAGCGGCAGCGCCTGGTCGATGGCCTCCCGGGTGCCGTGATGAAGCTTGGCCATTGCGCGCAGATAATAATCGTAGGCGTCGAGGCTTTCGGTGGGCGTGTGCCTCGCACGTTCGATCTCCGCCCGCTCAAGCTGTGGCGCGATCGCGCCGACCACGCTCTCGGTAATCTGGTCCTGCAGTTCGAAGATGTCTCCCAGCACACCTTCGAAACGACCCGCCCAATGGTGAGCCCCGGTTGTCGCATCGATCAGCTGGGCCGTGATGCGCACGCGATTGTTGGCTTTGCGCCAACTGCCCTCCAGCACATAGCGAACGCCCAGTTCGCGACCGACTTGTTTCACCTCCACCGTACGGGTCTTGTAGGTAAAACTCGAGTTGCGCGCGACGACAAACAGCCAGCGATACTGCGACAGCGCCGCGATGATGTCCCCTACCACGCCGTCGGCCAGGTAATCCTGCTCTTCGTCCCCGCTCAAGTTCACGAACGGCAAAACCGCGATGGACGGTTTGGCTGGCAGCGCCGGCTCTGATGCAGAGGCTTGAACCGAGGGGGCGGGATCGGCACCAGAAAGACCAGCACCCTCCACCGACTTGACGTCGGCGACGAACCGGAATCCCTTGCGGGCCACCGTTCGAATCACACGCTGCTGCTGACCGTTGTCACCGACCGCCTTGCGCACCGCATTGATGTGGCTGGCCAGGGTCGACTCCGAGACGATTCGGCCGGTCCATATCGCATTGATCAGGTCGTCCCGGCTGACGACGTGCTCGCGGTTCTGCGCCAGGTAAACCAGCAGGTCGAAAACCTGGGGCGCAGTGGCAACGACCTGGGAGGCCCGAAGGAGTTCGCGCCGGTCCAGGTCGAGCACGCAGTCATCAAACACCAATAGCATTCAGGGCTCCTGTCCCGTACTCACGCGCCGGGCACATGCCCGTGGTTACCGGCCGACGATTGGCGACCAGGCGACGTGATTTATAACACGGGTTCCTGGACAAATAGCCAAGCCAAATTCAATGGAAACCCAAGGCTTCGACAAAGTATCGCGCCCGGCTGGCGAGCATGCTCCCTACATCGATCACTGCAACGAATTTGATCGACACCCAACCGAGGAGCGGGACATGAAAATTGTCGTTATTGGCGGTAGCGGACTGATCGGGTCGAACATTGTCAGCAGGCTACGTCTCTATGGACACGAGACGGTGGCGGCCTCGCCACGTACGGGGGTGAACACCCTCACTGGCGAGGGGCTGGCCGAAGCGCTTGCCGGTGCTCAGGTCGTCGTCGATGTGGCGAACTCTCCCTCGTTTGAAGACCGGGCCGTCATGGAGTTCTTTCAAACGTCCGGTCGAAACCTGCTTGCAGCCGAAGCGGCCGCTGGGGTGGAGCACCATGTCGCGCTCTCTGTCGTAGGCCCCGATCGTCTTCCGCAAAGCGGTTACTTCCGGGCAAAAGTCGCCCAGGAAGCGTTGATCAAGGTGTCGAAGATCCCCTACACCATCCTGCGTTCGACGCAGTTCTTCGAGTTCATCGAAGGCATTGTCAATTCGGGTGCCGACGGCGACACGATTCGCCTCTCGCCAGCCCTTATCCAGCCCATCGCCTCGGATGACGTCTCGGCGGTGCTGG
This sequence comes from Pseudomonas sp. DF5, assembly GCF_058148225.1. Lineage (NCBI taxonomy): Bacteria > Pseudomonadati > Pseudomonadota > Gammaproteobacteria > Pseudomonadales > Pseudomonadaceae > Pseudomonas > Pseudomonas sp. DF5. Next base: position 34,526 of record NZ_JBYVYM010000040.1, on the reverse strand, counting down.
CCGATCTTGCGGTCGGGGCACCGGTCAATGGCATCGTCGAAGTGGGCGGACCCGATCGTTTCCCTCTCGATGAACTGGCGCGCAAGTTTCTTGCCGCGCACCAAGACAAGCGGCAGGTCATCGCCGACGTGCATGCGCGCTACTTCGGCGATGAGTTGAATGATCGATCCCTGGTCGCGGGCGACGACGCGCACATCGGTCCGACACGCTTCCTGAACTGGCTCAGCCGCACATCGGCTTAAGGACCGCGCCAGTCAGCCAGGCAGGACGCTATCGAATCTCCACCTACGTATTTCTCACACAGAGGATTCACCATGACCCAGCGCATCGATTACCAGAAGCAATCCCCCGAGCTGTTCAAGAAGTTCGTCGAGTTCAGCCTTGCCTTCAAGCAATGCGCCATCGAGGAGTCGCTGCGCGATCTCGTGGATATCAGGGCATCGCAACTCAACGGCTGCGCCTTCTGCGTGGACATGCACGTGAAGGAAGCCACGATCCATGGCGAGCGGCCCCTCAGGATCCACCATGTCGCCATCTGGCGTGAGTCAACGCTGTTCAGCCCACGCGAACGCGCGGCCTTGGCATGGACCGAAATCCTCACCCAGATTCCCGCCCATGGCGTGCCTGATGAGCTCTATGAGCGTGTTCGTATACAACTGTCCGAGAAGGAGATATCGGACCTGACCTTCCTGATCATGTCGATCAATGCCTGGAATCGCATCAACGTGGGCTTCCAGGTCGTGCCCGGCTCGTACGACAAGGCATTCGGCGTAGACAAGTCCGGCCTGTCCTGATCAGGCATCGGCACACAGGCGCAGCCCCGCCAGGGTGCTGCGCCATCTACTAATCGACAACGAGGAACACGCCATGTCCATTTTCAGAACGTTCGCCATAGGGCTCCTGTTGACCACCGGCACCGCCGGCGCGCAGGAGGCATTGCCACCGGCGCAGGTAACACCGCTGATGACCAAAGCACTGGCGGACTATCCCGATAAGGAGGCGGTGATGATCACGGTGGAGTTTCCACCGGGTGGAGGCGATCCCGTGCATCGGCACAATGCACACGGATTCATCTATGTGCTGGAGGGTTCGATTGTGATGGGCGTGCGCGGCGGCGAATCCGTCACGCTGACACCGGGCCAGACCTTCTACGAAGGCCCGGACGACGTCCACACGGTCGGGCGCAACGCCAGCCTCACCAAACCCGCCAAGTTTCTGGTCGTCCTGTTGAAGGACAAGAGCAAGCCCATTTTTACTCCGGTGCACTGACAGCACCGCCCGCACACGCGGCCAGCTGCGTGCTCGGTGACGCCCTACTCGGCCGACATCATCCGTTCAACGATATCGGCCTGGGGCGCTCCCTTCCTCGACAGGACGCTGCAATGACTTCTCAACGGCTGCTTTCACAATTACGGCAGTGCGCAATCGCAACCCTAGGCGCAGTTTCGCTGGCCGGCTGCATGGTCGGCCCCGACTTCGTGAAGCCTGAGAACGAGCTTGGCGAAATGGTGCTGACGCCCAGACAGGACCACCCAAGCGCCCCCCTGACTTCCGACGCTGCAGTGCCCTCCCAGTGGTGGTTGTTGTTCAACGACGCCGTGCTCGCCGAGCTGCAATCACGTGCGCAGGCTGACAACCTTGATCTGCTCATAGCCTCCGAACGCATTGAACAAAGCCGGGCGCAACTGGACATCGCCTCCTCGCAGTTGCTGCCCAGCGTGGCGGCCAATGCCAGCTACACGCGTGAGGGGCTCAGCGAACATGGCAAGTTCGCCGCCCTGGGAGCGCCTACTGCCCCCGATAATTTCTGGCAGCTTGGATTCGATGCCAGTTGGGAGCTCGATTTGTGGGGCCGTGCCCAACGCACGCGCGAAGGTGCTGCAGCGACCCTGGAAGCCACGGTGTATGACCGCGAAGCGGCACGGGTGGCTTTGTCCGCCGAAGTGGCGCGCACCTATTTGCAGTTGCGCGGAACGCAGGCACAACTGGACATTGCACAGCAAAATCTGAGGATTGCCGAACGCACCCTCGGCCTGGCCGAAAGCCGCGAGCGTAACGGCGTCGCGAAGCGCTTCGAAACCTCGTCCGCTCGCGCGCAATTGGCGACGATCAAAGCCTTGGTTCCCGAACTGATCCAGCGTCGCAATGCCCTGATGAATGCACTGGCGTTGCTGTTGGGAGAGCAGCCGCGCGCACTCGATGCGCAACTGCGTCAAGCCATGCCCTTGCCTTCGCTGCCGACCCGCGTGCCGGTCGGCGTCTCTTCTGAATTGGCTCACCGGCGACCCGACATCCTGCGCGCCGAAGCGCAGCTGCATGCCGCGACAGCAGCCATCGGTGTGGCCAAGGCTGATTTCTACCCACGCATCGGTTTGAAAGGAAAAGTCGGCGTGGAAGCCTTCGAAAGCAGCGATCTCGCGAGTTGGGACTCGCGCTTCTTTTCCGTCGGCCCGACGGTTTACCTTCCGATCTTCCAGGGAGGGCGGTTGACGCAGCGTCTGGCCCTGAACCAATCACGGCAAAAAACCGCCGCGCTGGCTTATCGGCAAACGGTATTGCGAGCCTGGCATGAAGTGGACAACGCCCTGGATGCCTGGGCGGCCCAACAACGCCGGCACGCTGAATTGCTGGATTCGTATGAACAGAACAAGCAAGCACTGCAGTCTGCCGAACGCGGCTATCAGCAAGGCGCTACGGACTATCTGAGCGTACTGACCGCGCAGCTCAATGTGCTTGCCAGCCAAACCAGTCTCAACGACAGCGCAACCAACGCCACGCTCACCGTGGTCAACCTCTACAAGTCGCTGGGTGGCGGCTGGGACCCACAGGCTGGTATCGATCATTCGACGGCACCTTCATCGGTTGCCCTCGCGTCTCCGGTCGCTGCACCCTCGAAGGCCGACCAATGAACGGCGTCGCGCTGTCGCCAGCGGACGTCCCTGCTACCACAACGCCCGTGGCCAAGCCCTCGATACGCCCAATGGCAGGTCTCGTCGGGATTTTCATCGCAGCCATGATGGCGGGTTTGAACACCCGCGTCGGCGCATTGGCGTTGGCCGATGTACGCGGTGCACTCGGTTTTGGCCTCGACGATGCCTCCTGGCTGACCACCGCGTACAGCGCCGGGGAACTGATTGCCATGCCCTTTGCGGCATGGTTCGCCATTACGCTTTCGCTGCGCCGCTTCGAGCTGTGGATGCTCGGCAGTTGTGCGCTGCTGGCGGTGATCCTGCCCTTCATCCACGATCTGAACCTGCTGCTGACCTTGCGCTTTGTGCAAGGCATTGCCTGCGGTACGACGATTCCGTTGCTGATGATGGCGGCGCTGAAATTCCTGCCAGCGCCCATCCGGCTGTATGGGCTGGCGCTGTATGCGATGACCGCGACCTTCGCGCCCAATCTCTCGATCTGGCTGGCCGGGTACTGGACGGATGGGCTGTTCGACTGGCGCTGGGTGTACTGGCAGATCATTCCCCTGGCCCTCATCGCCGGATTGTTGGTCGGGTGGGGACTGCCTCGGGAGCCCATCCAGATCCCACGCTTTGGGCAGGCCAATTGGTCCGGCATGGCTTGCGGTGTGCCCGCGCTCGGCTTGATCACCGTCGCACTGGATCAAGGCGTACGGCTGGACTGGTTTCATTCGCCTTTGATCACCTTATCCCTGGTGGCCGGGCTGGCCCTGCTGGCCGTCTACCTGCTGACTGAGTGGTATCACCCCTCGCCGTTCATCAAATTGCAGATCCTCGGCCGCCGCAACCTGGGACTGGGCTGCATTCTGTTCTTCTGCTTGCTGGTGGTGCTGATGTCCAGCTCGCTCTTGCCGGCCAGCTATCTGGGCCCGTTGCAGAACTACCGCCCCTTGCAAATGGCCTCGATCGGTTTGATCGTCGCCTTGCCGCAACTGGTCCTGGGGCCTGTCGTGGCGCTGCTGCTGTATCAGAAGTGGATCGATGCGCGCCTCGTGTTCGCCTTGGGGTTGTTGTTGATCGCGCTGGCGTGTTTTTGCGGCGCGCAATTGACCTCCGACTGGAACCGCGAGCAGTTCGTCGTGGTGCAAACGCTGCAAGCGTTCGGCCAGCCAATGGCGGTGGTATCGATGCTGTTTCTGGTCACCAGCGTTGTGCAGCCCCCCGAAGGACCTTATGTGTCCGGCACCATCAACACCCTGCGCGCCTTCGGCTCACTGGCCGGTGCGGCAGTGGTCGGACAGCTGATGACCCTGCGCGGTCGTTTCCATGGGGAAATGCTGCTGGACCATGCGGCCCTGGCAGATAACGCCCTGGCGCTTGAGCCGTCCCAATTGATGGACCTCATCGGGCAACAGTCGCAGGTGCTGTCGATCGCCGACGCCTATCGCGTGCTGGGCATTCTGGCGCTGGCATTGATTCCTCTGGTGCTGCGGCTGACCTACATCCCCGCACCCGACGTGCGTGTGGCCTCGCCCTCTTCCTCTCCTTCATCTTCCTCACACGGATAACCCATCATGGCCTTGCCAAAGAAAGCCAGGATCATCAGCGCGGTGCTACTGCTTGCAGTGGCGATCGGCGGTGTTCTCTATCTCAATCGCCCCGAATCCAGCGCATCGACCCAGTCCACGGATGATGCCTACGTCCACGCCGACTTCACCACGGTCGCACCGCAGGTGTCGGGAACGGTCGACTCAGTGATGGTCGAAGACAACCAGCTGGTCAAGAAAGGCGATCTGCTTGCGATCATTGACGACCGTGATTTCGTTGCGGCCCTGAACGCAGCGAAGGCCGAGGTTGCCAGTGCCCGGGCCGGCATCGCCAGCCTGCAAGCGCACCTGATTCAGCAGGAAACCGCCATCCGCCAGGCCCAAGCGGCCGTTGCCGCAGACGACGCTGCGCTCAAGCTGGCCAGCGTCAATCAGACCCGTTATCGCAACCTGGCCACCGACGGCTCGGGAACGGTGCAAGCGCGGCAACAGGCCGAAGCGCAACTGAGCATTCAACAGGCCCGTGGGGAAACGAGCCAGGCAGGTTTACAGGCCGCTCGGCAACAAGTGGATATCCTGAAAGCTGATCTGGAGAAAGCCAGGGCGGCTCTTGCCCACGCGCAAGCCGCACAAGCCACCGCAGAGCTGAAACTTTCCTATACCCGCATCACTGCGCCGATCGGCGGCACGATCGGACAGAAATCGGTGCGTATCGGTGCTTTAGTCAATGCCGGAAAACCCTTGCTGGCGATTGTTCCGCTCGATGCCGTCTATGTCACGGCCAACTACAGGGAGACGCAACTGGCGCGCGTACAAAAGGGTCAAGCAGTGGATATCGAGGTGGATGCCTTGCCGGGCGAGACGCTGCAAGGAACGGTGGACAGCCTGGGGCCGGCCAGCGGAGTCACCTACTCCGCCGTTGCGCCACACAACGCCACTGGCAACTTCACGAAAATCGTCCAGCGCTTGCCTGTACGCATTCGCATCGATCCCGATCAGCCCGCGGCGGCGAAGCTGCGAGTCGGCATGTCCGTGACACCGAAAATCCGTATCCGGTGATATGACGCCGGCGTGTCTCGCTACAATGCTCCAAAAGCCACTCCCAAGAATGAGAATGACCTTGCAGAGCCTAACCCCGATACCCGCCCTCACCGCCCGCGAAGTCTGCCAACGCCTGCGAGACGCCGCCCTGGAAGTCCTCCCGTTGCGGCGCCTCCACGAACCGTGTGAACCCGGTCAGGTACAGGTCGATATCGAAGGCTGGCGTCTGACCCTCGACTTCGACGGCAACCGCTTGCACCACTGCCAACACTGCCGGAGTCCGGACGGTCGCGAAGGCACGCTCCAGGCCTGGCGTTACGGCACTGACCCGGTCAGTTTACTGAGCACCTGGGAGTTGGCGCAGGTTGAGCGACTATTGAGATAGCGCGATCAGCCCTGCTTCACGTAATGGATCACCTCTTCAAGCGAGTCTATGTCTGGAGCATTGCTCACTAACATTTCCGGGCGGCACCATGGGTAATCCAGATGCGATAGCCACTCCATGATGCAGTGCAGATCAGTCGCTGGCAGGGTTTTCATGTGCTCGATGGTGATAGTGAGCCTCTGGACAAGTCCCGACTCGGGGCTGAACTGCCATTCATACAGACCGCAACCGACCCGGGCGTCGCCGGAGTGCTTGTCGGACATGCCGACCAGCCATTTGCACTGGAAGGTTTTGGCCTGCGGTTCAGGCGCGTGTCCCAGGCAGAAGGTATAGACGTTTTCGAAGGTCTGGCCGAACCGCCTGACCAGCACATCACCGATAGGCCCAAGGCCTTCGACGTGGGGTGGAAACGAGATGGATCCGGTGTGCACGACCATGTCCAGGATCGCGTCTGGCGCAAAGGCCTGGTCTAACAAATGTGGACGGTTGCCGTCCTTGGCTTTGATGTACTGTCGAATTGATAGTTGAGCAGTGTTCATTATTTGTCCGTCGCATCCATTCTTGGTTGAGAGCCGCCTCATGCGCGGCTCACATGACTATTACACAGACCCCGTACGCCTTTATAAAGCGCTATTCCACAAATCCGTCACCAGCATGCAACCGGGCGCATGGGTGATGCACAGCGGCGGACGTGAAGCTTGCACCACCGATTGCGGGGTCACGCCGCAGGCCCAGAACACCGGGATTTCGTCGGCCTCGATCGGTACGGCATCGCCGTAGTCCGGGCTGCTTAGCGAATGAATGCCGATCAGCGCCGGATCACCGATGTGTACGGGCGCCCCATGGACATTGGGCATGCGTGCGGTGATCTGAATCGCCTGGATCGCCGCGGCGGCTTTCATCGGGCGCATGCTCACCACCATTTTGCCAGACAGGCGAGCGGTGGAGCGTGTGTCGATGTTGGTCCGGAACATTGCGACATTGCGCCCCAGATCTATGTGCCTGAGGCGGATACCAGCCTCAAGCAGGGGTTGTTCAAAAGAGAACGAGCAGCCGAGGGCAAAGGCAACCATGTCGTCCTGCCACAAATGCTCGATATCCGACGGTTCTTCGCTCAACTCGCCATGGCGATAGACCCTGTATCGGGGCACGTCATGGCGGATATCAATGGCCGTCCCGAGATTACGAAAATGCGGATCACCCGGCTCGGTAACGTCGAGCACCGGACACGCCTGTCGATTGAGTGTGCAATACCGGAGAAATTCGTTAGCCCAATCATTGGGCAGAATCACGATATTGGCTTGCACCCGACCTTGGGCCAGACCGCTGGTGTGGTCCCGATATTGCCCGGCGGCGATGCTTTGGCGAAGGGCCAGAGGGGAACGCTGCTGCAATTGCTCAAAGGACAGGACTGACTGATTCATCACGGCATCTCTTCGGGTTCGATGACTCTTTTTAGAAAACCATGACGACGCCGTCCAACTAGGAATGTTGTTACCCCCGAACAACTAATAGTTATTCAAGGGGCTGTCGACTGTTGAGACCGGGCGTTGGAACCATTCGAAGCGGGCCGACATCTTCAGCGTATTGGCAAACCACTTGGCGGCTCATGTTTACGATGCTCTCGATCAATTCCAGGCCGACCCCGGCGCGCCACGAAGCCACGACATCCAATTGCGGCAAGCTTGTGCCCGGTTCCAGCTGAATCAGCTCGCCACTGGCCAAGGGCTTAGCCACTAATGCGGCCGGTAATGCGCCAATACCGAAGCCGTCTCGAATCAACCGGGTCATGGCCGAAACAGAGTTGACGCAACTGACTCGCGGCGTACTGATGCCATGGGCGTGCAGAAGGTTGAGTACATCCTGATGAGGTCGTGAGTTTTTAACGAAGGTGATGATGCGCTCACTGGCCAACTCGGCAAGGGAGGCAAAGGGTCGGGCATAGATCGAGTTGCTGGCGGCGATCCAGTGCATGGGATAGTGCGCCAGTTCGAGATTACGTACGCTTTCGTGGCGGATCAGGTCAGTCTGGAAAACGATGTCCAGATAGCCCTTTTGCAACTGGTCGCACAGGTTGCGCGCGGCGTCGGCGTTGATCTCGATTTCCACGGTGGGGAAAGTCTGCATCAAGGTCGACATGAATGGGCTGAGCCAGGTGTGGATCACCGTATCCATCACGCCGATACGCACCAGGCCCTGCTGCTGGCTGGTGTTGTCCAGCGAGTGCTTCAACGCTCGCTGAACCTCAAGCATCTGCTCGGCATAGTCGAGCACTTTCACACCTTCGGGTGTTAGCGACACCCCACGCGAATCACGCACGAACAAGCGCAGGCCCAACTCCTCTTCCAGCGAGGCAATCCGGCTGGAGATAGCGGCCTGAGTGCTGAACATTTTCTCCGCAGTCAGGCTGAAGCTTTGCAGTCGGGCAACCCAGACGAAGGTTTCGAGGAACTTGAGGTTCATGGCGACTCTCGTGGCTTTCGCAGCTTTTGTATTTGGGAGTGCGGATATTGCTCTCCCACAGGGAAACATGTTCGGCACCCGGCAATTGTTACTCCAGAAGCCGTCGCGCAGGTATCAAATTTTCTTATGTGCAACCTCGCTTTTTTCCCGTTTGACGCCATTCCGCCGCGGCGCGAAGAATCCACGCCATGACGCAGCCACTGCGTCTGCCCCCCCACGACACCGCCTTCACAAAAAAATAATGAGGCGTGTCCGTCATCTTCGCTTGCTGCCGCAGGAACCCCTATGGAAAAGACCATAATTGACAGCGTGCCTTCAGGCACGGGCCGCGCCGGCCCGTTCAGTTGGTACGGCCCTCTGTCAAAAAATGAAAAACGCACATTCTGGAGCTGCAAAATCGGCTATGCCCTGGACGGCATGGACACTCAGATGCTGAGTTTCGTTATTCCTACGCTGATCGCCACCTGGGGCATCTCCAAGGGGGATGCCGGAATGATCGGCACCTGTACGCTGCTGGCCTCGGCGGCAGGCGGGTGGGTTGCCGGGATTTTGTCCGACCGCATCGGCCGGGTACGAACCCTGCAACTGACGGTCCTGTGGTTCGCGTTCTTCACCTTTTTGTGTGGGCTGGCGCAGAACTACGAGCAATTGCTGGTGGCCCGGACGTTGATGGGCTTTGGCTTCGGTGGAGAGTGGACGGCGGGCGCGGTGCTGATCGGCGAAGTGATTCGCTCACAGGATCGGGGCAAGGCGGTAGGCATGGTGCAGGCCGGTTGGGCTCTGGGTTGGGGGCTGACAGCGTTGCTCTATGCCGGGTTGTTCAGCTTTCTTCCACCGGAAGAAGCCTGGCGGGCGCTGTTCATGATCGGGTTGGTGCCGGCATTGTTTGTGCTGGTGATTCGCCGGCTGGTCAAGGAATCGGACACCTTTGAGCACACCCGGCGTGAGCGCAAGGCCAAACCCGAGCAGGATTCGCCGTGGGCGTTCTTCGAAATCTTCGCACCACGGATGCTCAGCACCACCTTGCGTGCGTCGTTGCTGACCACCGGCGCGCTGGGCGGCTACTACGCGATCACCACTTGGTTACCGACCTACCTGAAAACCGAACGGGGCCTGAGCGTGCTCGGCACCGGGGGATATCTGGCGATGGTTATCGTCGGTTCGTACATCGGCTACGTGACCAGTGCGCTGCTGACCGATGCCATCGGTCGCAAGAAGAACTTCATCCTGTTCGCTGTCGGCTCCATGGCGATAGTCCTGGCCTACACCCAGTTGCCCATCGATAACAGCTTGATGCTCTGGCTCGGGTTCCCGCTGGGCTTTTTCGCCTCGGGCATCTTCGCCGGCATGGGGGCTTTTCTCACTGAGTTGTTTCCGACTCGCATGCGTGGTTCGGGCCAGGGCTTCTGCTACAACGCCGGACGCTCCATCGCCGCGCTGTTCCCGTTGTTCATCGGTGCACTGAGCGACAAGCTGCCAATTGGTACGGGTATCGGAATCTTCGCAGCAGGTGCTTATGGCGTGGTGATTCTGGCGGCGCTGAGTCTGCCGGAAACCCGCGGTCGACAACTCGAGTCCTGAGCCCCGACACGTCTGAGCAAGACTGCTCAGACGTCGCTGATCCACTTCTTATCGACAACATCGGTCGCGAGCGGCAACGCCCCCGAGAGGGTTCGCTCGCGCCTGCAAAAGGAGCATGGCATGAACGATTTCATTTCCACCCAGCGCGTGTACGTCCCGGTTGGCACATTGCTCGGCTTGAGCCTGTTCTGTGCACCGGCTGCCCAGGCGGATTTCATTGCCGACAGTAAAGGCAGTCTCGAAGCGCGCAACTTCTATTTCAATCGCGATTTCCGCCAGGCAGGTTCGCGGGACAAAGCAGAGGAATGGGCGCAGGGTTTCCTGTTGCGGATGGAGTCCGGTTACACCGCCGGCACTCTGGGCTTTGGCCTGGATGCCTTGGGCATGGCCGGTTTCAAACTGGACTCCGGTGGGGGGACGGCGGGCACCAATCTGTTGCCGGCGGATTTGTCCGGTGGCTCCCAGAATAGCTACAGCAAATTGGGCATGACCGCCAAAGTGCGCTTGTCCAACAGCACCCTGAAGCTTGGGACTTTGCAAATCAAGGACCCGGTAGTGAACTCCAATGACACTCGTTTGTTGCCGTCAACCTTCAAGGGCGGCATGGTCAATGTGCAGGAAATCGACCGTTTGAAGCTCACAGCCGGTCAACTCACACAGATAAATGTTGTTGACTCCACCAATTATCAGAACATGACCGCCAACCGCATCGGCGGGCAAAGCGACAAGTTCCAGTTTGCCGGGGCTGACTATCAGTTCATGCCAAACCTGACTGCGCAGTACCGCTATGGCACGCTGGAGAATATCTACCAGCAGAACTACCTCGGGCTGGTGCACTTGCTGGACCTGGGCAAGGGCCAGTCGCTCAAGAGCGACGTGCGCTATGCGCGCAGTACCGAAGACGGCAGCTTCCGTGAGCTCGACAACAAGGCCTTTGGTGCACTGTTTACCTACAGCCTTGGTGGCCATGCTCTGGGCTTCGGCTACCAACGCATGAGCGGCAACGATCCGTTTCCGTATATTGGGCGCAGCGATCCATTCCTGGTCAACTTCGTGCAGATCGGCGACTTCGCCAACATCGACGAGCATTCCTGGCAAGCACGCTACGACTACAACTTTGCCGCACTCGGTGTGCCGGGGCTGAGTTTTATGACCCGCTACATCTCTGGCGACAATGTGCAACGCGCAGCGCCAGGTGAAGGCAAGGAATGGGAGCGCAACACCGATATCGCTTACGTGGTGCAGGACGGTACGCTGAAAGGGCTGGGCCTCAAATGGCGCAACGCGTCGGTGCGTTCGAACTTCGGTAATGATCTGGATGAGAACCGCTTGATCCTCAGCTACACCCTGGCGCTTTGGTAAATGCCAGTCAGATGTTGATCACAACGAGGCCGGAGTAGCGTTCGAACACCTGCCGTACATGATTAATGAACCACCGCTCGATCTTTCTGAAAAATGCATGAAAGTTTTAGCTCGGATCTCAAAAGCCTTGGAGATACCATTCACAGGGTGAAGAAGATCACCCGCTTCAGGGGCTGCTTTTGAGTCGTATACCGCCCTTTTCAATAAACAGCAATAGCCCAAAAGCAGTCAATTTCGCTCCATTTCGGCTACCCTCACGAAGCGCCACGCAGCAATCACCTTGTGCCAGGCGCCTCGACATTCTTTCGTAAATGCACCGGAGATGTTCCATGCTCAAGCGTACCCTGGCACTGGCCGTCGGCTTGTCCTTGTCTTTTTGCACCCTGCTGGCGCAAGCCGCCGAGACCCTGAAAGTCAGCGCGATTCCCGATGAAGCCCCGACCGAACTGCTGCGCAAGTTCAAGCCGCTTGGCGCCTATCTGGAACAACAATTGGGCATGAAGGTTGAGTTCGTACCCGTGAGCGATTATCCGGCTGTGGTCGAGGCGCTGGCTACCGACCGCATCGATCTGGCCTGGCTGGGCGGCTTTACGTTTGTGCAGGCACGCTTGAAAACCGGTAACGCCATTCCGCTGGTGCAGCGTGAACAGGACGCCCAATTCACCAGCAAATTCATCACCGCCGACCCAGCCGTCAAGTCCCTCGCCGATCTCAAGGGCAAGACCTTTGCCTTCGGCTCGGTGTCCTCGACTTCCGGCAGTCTCATGCCGCGCTACTTCATGCTCAAGGAAGGCATCAAGCCGGAAACGTACTTTAGCCGCGTGGGCTACTCCGGTGCCCATGACGCCACCGTTGCCTGGGTCCAGGCTGGCAAGGTCGACGCCGGGGTGCTCAACGCCAGCGTGTGGGAAAAACTGGTCGCTGCCGGCAAGGTCGATACCACCAAGGTCAAAGTGTTTTCGACCACCCCAGCGTACTTCGACTACAACTGGACGGTGCGCGGAACCCTCGATCCGGCGCTGGCGGCCAAGATAAAGGCTGCGTTCCTGGCACTCGATCCGTCGAACCCGAAAGACAAGGAGATTCTGGACCTGCAGGCCGCCAGCCGCTTTATCGAAACCAAGCCTGAGAACTACAAGGGCATTGAGGAAGCCGCACGCGCCGCCGAACTGCTCAAATGACATTGCATCTGACCCAGGTCAGCCTTACCCACGCCAACGGTGTCCAGGCGCTGCGTGGCGTGGATCTGCACATCGGTGCCCGCGAACAGGTCGCGATCATCGGCCCGTCCGGCGCGGGTAAGTCGAGCTTGCTCAACCTGCTGGCCACCGCCCTGCGACCGGGCAACGGCGAGCTGCAGGTGCTCGGCGAGCGCGTCTGGCAGCTTTCTGCCCGTCAACGCCAGCGGCTGCGCGCGCGTATCGGTCTGATTCATCAGGCGCCTCCCCTGCCCCCGCGCCAGCGCGTGGTCACCGCAGTTCTGGCCGGCAAGCTGGGTCAGTGGGGTCTGGGCAAGAGCCTGCTGAACCTGCTGCATCCGCTGGATGTTCCGGGCGCACGCGCGGCATTGGCCAGGCTGGACCTGAGTGACAAGTTGTTCGCGCATTGCCAGCAACTGTCCGGCGGACAACTACAGCGCGTGGGCATTGCCCGCGTGTTATATCAAGCGCCCGAGGTGTTGCTGGCCGATGAGCCGGTATCGGCCATGGACCCGGTGTTGGCCCAGCACACGCTTTCGGTGCTGTGCCGCCATGCCCGGGAGCAGAACGTCACCCTGGTCGCCAGCCTGCACGCGGTGGAGCTGGCCCTGGCGCACTTTTCGCGCATCATCGGCTTGCGTGATGGACAGATCCTGTTCGACCTTGCGGCCAGCGCCGTCGATCGCGAGCTGCTCGACAAGCTCTACGCCAATGAGCAGTTGCAGTCCTCGCCGATTCCTCCGGCTCCCTTGAGTGTGCAGATCCCCCGATGCTGACGTCTGACACCCGCGATCCGGCCGCCCTGCCCCGTCTGCTGCTCACCCTGCTGGCCCTTGCCTTGCTGTGGCCCGGCATCCGCTTCAGCGAGTTGGACCTCCGTGTGCTGGTGGCGAGTGACAGTCAGAGCGAGATGGGCCGGTTCGTGTCCGCCTTCTGGCCACCGGCCCATGGCGACGAGTTCATCCAGCTGTTGTTGCAAGCCACCCTGCAGACCCTGGCCATCGCCACGACCGGCATGGCCCTGGCGTTGCTGTTGGCTGTTCCCGCCGGCCTGCTCGCCAGTCGTGCCCTGTCGCTGTCTGCTGCCTCCCGCGCTGGCCACCCGAGCTATTGGGGCCAACTGCTGCGTTGGCCCATACGCGGCTTGCTGATCTTCCTGCGCAGCGTGCCGGAAATTGTCTGGGCCCTGCTGTTCGTGCGCGCCGTCGGCCTCGGCCCGACAGCCGGGGTACTGGCCATTGCCATCACCTACAGCGGTATGTTGGGCAAGGTCTATGCGGAAATTTTCGAGTCGGTCGACCAGCGCCCGGTACACGCGCTACTGCAATCCGGCAGCGGTCGGCTCGCAGCCTTTTGCTACGGGATTCTGCCCAATGTCGCCGCGGAACTGCTGTCATACACGGTGTACCGCTGGGAATGCGCCATCCGCGCCTCGGTGGTGATGGGCTTCGTCGGAGCCGGCGGCCTGGGCCAGCAAATGGATTTGTCGTTGCGCATGTTCGCCGGTGGTGAAGTGGCCAGTCTGTTATTGACGTTCCTCGTCCTGGTGCTGCTCGCCGATCAACTCAGCCGTCTGCTGCGCTGGAGGCTGACATGAATCGCCTGTTCAACCTGGCACTGCTCCTGTGCATCGGCGCAGCGGTCATCGCCTCGTTCAACTACCTGGGCATCGACCTCGGCGAGCTCGGCGGCGCCGGCAACCTGAAGCAGATGGGCGCTTATGCCCAGCGTTTTCTCAGCCCGGACCTGAGCCCGGGCCATCTGCAAGCCATCGGCCACGGCGCCCTGGAAACCCTGGCCATGTCGGCCCTGGGCACCCTGCTCGCGGCGGTGTTCGGCCTGTTACTGGCATTGCCCGCAGCCGGGCGCTACGGCTGGCCTTTGCAGAGCGCGTCACGCCTGGTGCTCAACGCCTTGCGCGCGGTGCCGGAACTGGTATGGGCCGCACTGATGGTCCTGGCCGCCGGGCTCGGCCCCAACGCCGGCACCCTGGCCTTGGCCCTGCACACCACCGGCGTGCTCGGCCGGTTGTTCGCCGAAGCCCTGGAAAACACCCCGCCGGAACCGGCCGACGCCATCCGCCTGCAGGGCGGCAATGCCATCCTGGCATTCTGTTACGGCACCCTGCCCAACCTGTTGCCACAGCTACTGGCCTACATCCTGTACCGCTGGGAAAACAACATCCGCATGGCCAGTGTGCTCGGCTTCGTCGGCGCCGGTGGTTTGGGGCAAATGCTCTATGTCAGCCTCAGCCTGTTCCAGGAAGCTCAAGCCAGCACGGTTATTCTGGCGATGCTGTTATTGGTCTTGGCGGTCGATACATTGAGTAGCTGGAGCCGTCAGCGTTGGGTCAAGGCTTGAGCCAGGAAAGTCAGCGCCCTTAACCCCACACTTTGTTACCGCATACCCCAGCCGAGTGTAAAAGCCTGCTTAGGTAACAGCCTCGCAGGCTACCTCTCCCCAGCGTTCACCTGCCTGCCAAGCCCATCCCAGAGCGCTGCACGCGCTTTCTCAAACGCCCAATCGGCGAATTGGCCGGGCGATTGCATATGCTTGTCTGTACAAGTACTTGCGTGTGCATAGGACATTTCGCAGCGCAGTACACGCGCTCTTGCGGCACAAGCGCTTTCGATGGTCCCTGGGAATAAAATAATGAAAAAAGCATTTCTCACTCTTTCTGCATTGGCTTTGTGTATGGCTGCCGGTTCTGCGCTGGCCAAGGAGTACAAGGAGTTGCGATTTGGCGTCGACCCCTCTTATGCGCCGTTCGAATCCAAGGCCGCCGACGGCGGCCTGGTGGGCTTCGACATCGACTTGGGCAACGCGATCTGCGCGGAGCTGAAGGTCAAGTGCAAGTGGGTTGAAAGCGACTTCGACGGCATGATTCCCGGCCTCAAGGCCAACAAGTTCGATGGCGTGATCTCTTCCATGACCGTCACGCCGGCGCGTGAGAAAGTCATCGATTTCTCGAACGAGCTGTTCTCTGGCCCGACCGCGCTGGTATTCAAGAAAGGCGCGGCCATCGGCATCGATCCGGCCGCCCTCAAGGGCAAGAAAATCGGCTACGAGCAAGGCTCCATCCAGGAAGCCTACGCCAAGGCCGTGCTGGACAAGGCCGGGGTAGAGACCCAGGCCTACGCCAATCAGGACCAGGTGTACGCTGACTTGATCTCCGGACGCCTCGATGCCTCGATCCAGGACATGCTGCAAGCAGAACTGGGCTTCCTGAAGTCGCCACCAGGCGCCGACTTCCAAGTCAGCGAGCCGGTCGAAAATCCCCTCCTTCCAGCCAAGACCGCCGTGGGTCTCACCAAAGGCAACGTCGAGCTTCAGGCCTTGCTGAACAAAGGTATCAAGGCACTGCACGACAATGGCACCTATGCGGCTGTCCAGCAGAAGCACTTTGGCGATCTGAATCTCTACAGCGACAAATAATGACCCTGCGCCCATTTCCGGATGGGCACTTTTTTGATTGAGGTAGGGCTGCTCAATGCTAGAAAACTTATTGCAGATTCTTGGGCTGTCAGACTTTAGCCTTCAGGGTTTCGGCCCGCTATTGCTGCAAGGCTCCTGGATGACGGTCAAATTATCCTTTCTGTGCTTGCTGGTGAGCGTTGGCCTGGGCCTGATCGGCGCCAGCGCCAAGCTTTCAAAATCGGCACTGCTGCGCGTCCCTGCGCAGGCCTACACCACGCTGATTCGCGGGGTGCCGGACCTGGTGCTGATGCTGTTGATCTTCTACAGCCTGCAAACCTGGCTGTCCTCGTTCACCGACTTCATGGAATGGGAATACATCGAGATCAACCCGTTCAGCGCCGGGGTCATTACCCTGGGCTTCATCTACGGGGCTTATTTCACCGAAACCTTCCGTGGTGCCATCCTTGCCGTACCGCGAGGGCAGATGGAAGCGGCTACCGCCTACGGCCTGACCCGCGCCCAGCGCTTTCGCCTGGTGGTGTTCCCGCAAATGATGCGTTTTGCCCTGCCGGGCATCGGTAATAACTGGATGGTGATCCTCAAGGCCACCGCGCTGGTGTCGATCATCGGCTTGGCCGATCTGGTCAAGGTGGCCCAGGACGCGGGCAAGAGCACCTATCAGCTGTTCTTCTTCCTGATTCTGGCCGCCTTGATCTATCTGGTGATCACCACCGTTTCGAACTACGTCTTGCGCCGGATGGAAATTTTCTACGCCGCAGGCACCCGGGAGGCCGTGCGATGATCGAGCTACTGCAGGAATACTGGAAACCTTTCCTGTTCCAGGACGGCAATCACATCACCGGGCTGGCCATGACCCTCTGGCTACTCAGTGCTTCGATCCTCTTCGGCTTCGTGATGTCGATCCCGTTGTCGATTGCCCGGGTCTCGAGCAATGTCTTGGTGCGCTGGCCGGTGCAGTTCTACACCTACCTGTTTCGCGGTACGCCGCTGTATATCCAGCTGCTGATTTGCTACACCGGCATTTACAGCCTGGCCGCGGTGCGTGCTCAGCCAGTACTGGATGCGTTCTTTCGCGATGCGATGAACTGCACCATCCTCGCCTTCGCCCTGAACACCTGCGCGTACACCACGGAGATCTTCGCCGGGGCGATTCGCAGCATGAACCACGGTGAAGTCGAAGCGGCCAAAGCCTACGGGCTGACCGGCTGGAAGCTCTATGCCTACGTGATCATGCCGTCCGCCCTGCGTCGCTCGCTGCCTTACTACAGCAACGAAGTGATTCTGATGCTGCACTCGACCACCGTGGCCTTCACCGCGACCATCCCGGACATCCTGAAAGTCGCGCGGGACGCCAACTCGGCGACCTTCCTGACCTTCCAGTCGTTCGGCCTCGCCGCGTTGATCTACCTGGCAGTCACTTTCTCCCTGGTCGGCCTGTTCCGCCTGGCTGAACGCCGTTGGTTGTCTTTCCTCGGCCCGGCTCACTAATTCAGGATGCTTGTTCATGTACAAATTGACCGTTGAAAACCTGCACAAAAGTTACGGCAACCATGAAGTCCTAAAGGGCGTTTCGCTGAACGCCAAGACCGGCGATGTGATCAGCCTGATCGGCGCCAGTGGTTCGGGCAAGAGCACCTTTCTACGTTGCATCAACTTCCTGGAAACGCCCAACGACGGCGCCATGAGCCTGGACAACCAGCCCATTCAAATGGTCCATGACCGCCACGGCATGCGCGTGGCCGACGCCAACGAGCTGCAACGCATCCGCACTCGCCTGGCGATGGTGTTCCAGCACTTCAATCTGTGGAGCCACATGACGGTGCTGGAAAACATCACCATGGCACCACGCCGGGTGCTGGGCGTCAGCAAGAAGGACGCAGAGGATCGCGCCCGGCGCTACCTGGACAAGGTCGGTTTGCCGGCACGGGTTGCTGATCAATACCCGGCGTTTCTCTCGGGTGGTCAGCAGCAACGGGTCGCCATTGCCCGTGCCCTGAGCATGGAACCGGAGATCATGCTGTTCGACGAGCCGACGTCGGCCCTGGACCCGGAACTGGTGGGCGAAGTGCTCAAGGTGATCCAGGGGCTGGCCGAAGAAGGCCGCACCATGATCATGGTGACCCACGAAATGAGCTTTGCGCGAAAAGTGTCGAACCAGGTGCTGTTCCTGCACCAGGGGCGGGTCGAAGAGCAAGGTGCGCCCGAGGACGTATTGGGCAACCCCAAGAGCGAGCGCCTGCAGCAATTCCTCAGCGGCAACCTGAAGTAACCGGAGCGCCTTCGAGCGACCGCTGGGTTGCTCGAAGGCGCTGGCTCAACCTGATAATCCATCCCTCCCGCCCTCTACCGAGCAGCTGAACTCATTCTTCCTGCAGCCCTGCCATACTGTTCAGCATGACCCGTGCAACTTTCCGTTTCTACGAGGAGCTCAACGATTTCCTGCCGGCCGAACGGCGGCGGCAGTCCTTCACTTGCGAGTGCGCGCAAGGGGCGACGGTCAAGCACATGATCGAGGCGCTCGGGATACCGCACACCGAGGTCGAGATGGTGCTGCTCAATGGCGAGTCGGTGGGCTTCGAGCGGGTGATCTTCGACGGTGACCGGCTGGCGGTGTATCCCAAGTTCGAAACGCTGGACATCAGTCCGTTGCTCAAGGTTCGTGCGCAACCTTTACGGGTGCTGCGCTTCGTCGCTGATGCGCACCTTGGTGGATTGGCCAGTCTGCTGCGCATGAGCGGCTTCGACACCCTCTACGACAATGGCTTCGACGATGCCGAGATCGCCGAAATCGCCGCGCAGCAAGGACGCATCGTGCTAACCCGCGACCGCGAACTGCTCAAGCGGCGGATCATCAGCCACGGCTGTTACGTGCATGCCCTGAAACCGTCGCTGCAGCTGCGCGAATTGTACGAGCGCCTCGACCTGGCGCGTAGCGCGCGCCCCTTCAGCCTGTGCCTCCATTGCAACCTGCCGCTACACGAGATCAGCCCGGAACTGGCCCGGCCGCAAGTGCCGCCACGCGTTGGCGTCCTCTATTCGCACTTCCTGCGCTGTGACGCCTGCCAACGGATTTACTGGGAGGGTTCGCACTGGCGCGGCATGTGTGCACTGTTGGCACCTCTGCTGGACCGATAGTCGAGCGCATCGGACCAGTGCGTTGCCAGGAATCACTGGCTTTTGCATCAGATGGATAACGGCCAGAAGCAGTCCTTCGAATGACAGTCAGCGCTGAGAATGAACAGCTTTGCTCGAACGAAAGACCAGGTAACTTGCCACCACCAGCACCCATGCAGCAATACCGCCATACAGCATCACCCAGCCAAACCCATGCGCCAAAGCTGCGTTGGCGACATCGACCGGAATCGTGATCCCTTGGCCAGTCGGCACCAACACGGCAGAGTTGCCGGCCGAAATATTCTCCGCCAGCCATCTCAGTTGCCCATCATCGGGCGAGCCAGACAACTGGTTGCGCAGGGAAGACAGGATACCTTCCACCAAGATGAATCCCATCAGCGCGATATTGATTGCAAGGCTGATCATGCGAGCGCTGATATCGATGCCCGATGCCATGCCGGCACGTTCACTGGGCACCGATCCGGTGGTGGTATTGGTCACAGGTGTATTGGTCAGCCCCAGTCCGATTCCGGCGATCAGACAGCCTGGAAGCATCGTCAGCCAGCTGGCGTGCGCGACACTGCTGCCCCATTTCATCAGCAGGAACCCCAATCCTATGGTGAACAAACCTGCGGGAATCACCACGTCAGGTCGATAGCGCAGCGCCAGCCGTTCACCTAACGGGGGAACAACCAGCGTCGGCAGCGTATAGGCCAGCAGTGCCAGACCGGTGCCGACACTGGCGTAGCCCAGGCTATTTTGAAAGTACAGCGGCAGGTAAATCATGAACGGCCAGAAGCTGAAGTTCATGCCTGCCGACCCTAGCAAGGCACCCGAGAAGCGACGGATGCGCAATACCGAGAAGTCGAACATCGGATCGACATAGCGTCGCTGCGCAACGACAAAGACGATAAAGCTGAGCATTGCCACAACCAGACAAGTGATGGCCGAACCGCTGGAGAAACCCTCCCCCGCGCCCTGGGTGATGAACCAGGAAAGGCCAAACACTGCCAGTGACAGCGAAATAATGCCCAACACATCCAGCCTGCGACGCTGCGGATCACGTGACTCATCGACACCGGCGATCACCAGCACCAGCGCGAGCACGGCAATGGGCGCATGCACCAGCACCAGCGCGAGCACGGCAATGGGCGCATGCACCAGAAACACCCATTCCCAACTCGACAACGCCACGATAACGGCGCCGATTATCGGGCCAAACCCCAAACCGATACCGAACACGATTCCCCAGGCACTGAACGCTTTTCCGCGCGCAACTCCCGACTGGAACCGGTGAGACAGCACGGCCACCTGACAGATCAGCATGGCACCACCGGACATACCTTGCAGGAAACGGTTTGCGATCAACACACTGGCGCTTTGTGCCCATCCACAGCCCAGTGAGGTAATGCCGAAAAGCACCAGGCTGATGACAAACACTCGCTTGCGCCCATACCGATCCGCCAATGTGCCGGTGGCCATCAGCACCGTGGTGCAGGCGATGGTGTAGGCATTCATGATCCACTGCATATCTTTGAAATCGCTGTGCAGAACCGATTCAAGAGTCGGCAGGATTGCCGGCACGCTCGAGATTTCCAAGCCGAACATCAGCGACGCCAGGCACACGGCGGCGATGGTGAAAATATCCTTTTGCGAAGAAGAGAACTGCATCGTGATCTTCCAGATCAAGTTGATGGGCACTGGCAAGACCGCTCTGAACGCCGTCAGGAGTAGAGACGCGATAGCCTCGCCAGCGTCACCCGGCACAAGTCCAAGTGACCGGCCGCATTCTGGAAGCAATTAAAAAATGACAGAAATGATTTAATTTCGTAGGTTTTATTAATATTCGTCATGAGTTGACTTAATGGACTTCGACCCAGCTCTGTTGCGTGCTTTTGTCGCGATCAAGGACACCGGTAGTTTCACTCGTGCCGCAGAGCGGCTGCATTTGAGCCAGTCAGCGATCAGTCATCAGATCCGGCGTTTGGAAGAACAGGTCGGTACCACGCTATTGGTACGCACTACCCGACGTTTGACACTGACGGAAGATGGTGAAGATTTTCTGCGCCATGCCGAACAAATCCTCAGAGCACAAGACGCCCTCTCCCGACGTTTCGAAGCGTCGTCGGTATTCGGGGCCGTGCGCTTCGGTGTGCCAGAAAACTTTATCGGCGACGGCCTGCCGCCGTTACTGACTCGGTTCGCCAGACAATTTCCCGCCGTACGCCTGGATGTAACCGTCGGCACCTACCTCGATCTGCGCGCACTGGTTGATGCCGACGGGCTCGATCTGGCCGTGGTCATGGCATTGCCGGGCAGCCAGGCCGGCGGTACCGTGCTGCGCGAAACCCGGTTTGTCTGGGCCGCTGCGCAGAATTTCGAATTTACCGGCGATGCCCCTTTGCCACTGGCGTTTGCCCCAGCACCCTGCTTGCACCGCCAGGTGGCCGTAGATGCGTTGGAGAGTTCCACCGTAGATTGGCGGGTCGCCTTTACCTCTCCAAGTCAACAAGGACTGAGAGCGGCGGTATTGGCGGGACTTGCCGTCACCGCTCTACCGCTGGGCGATCTAGAGCCTGGCATGGTGGTCATTGACGGCCAACATGGCCTGCCACCGCTGCTGGATGCTGATTTCAGACTGATATGGAGTGTCACGGGAAAGACGCCCGCGGCCAATGCATTTGGACAACTGCTGGTGGAGATGTCTGAGTCATCATCGATCTAGAACAAGCTGGCTGCCATTGGCACTCCAGAGTAAGTGCCCTGTTGATTGCGAAGGGTTGCTTTGAGTCCAGAATGTGTAAAAAGCCCCTGATCTCGAAAGCCCTGTGTAAAACTCTTATCTCGATGGACGTTGAGGTCACGAGCGACCTTGCTCCTGGAACATCTTATTGGCGTGACGAACACCGTCCACAGGACTCGCGAGGAAGCACATGATCGATGGTTCCGCCGTTTTGACAGTCTTTTTGGTCTACTTGGCCGGTGTCGTTATCCCTGGGCCAAATTTCGTTGCAGTGGTCCATAAAGCGGTGGCGGCTACACGGTCAGAAGCTCTGGCCTTGGTAGCGGGCATCGTACTGGTCAATTTGTTCTGGTCCACCTGTGCAATTGCAGGTCTCGGGGTTGTATTTGCTGCGCTCCCTTGGGCTGCGCTTGTTGTAAAGGTTCTGGGCGCCGCCTACCTGATGTGGTTCGGATTCCGACTGCTGATCAACGCGGGGAAGAATGCGCTTGGTCCGCTAAATGATACCGTCGCCGGTAGTTGCCGGCAGTCCTTCATTCAGGGGGTGGTTACCAACATCGGCAACCCCAAGTCCATGGCCTTCTATGCCGCTGTTTTTTCAGCAGCAGCCCCCGCCCACGTTTCACCAGGCACGTTTTTGTCGATGCTGGCAGTTGTAGTGGTGGTTTCAATGACCTGGTATGGAATGGTCGCAATCACTCTTTCGCAACCCAAGATTGCGTCCGCGTATCAAGGGAGGAAAAAAGCTATCGACCGACTGTGCGGCGGTTTGATTTTATCTTTGGGAGTCCGCCAGTTGGTTTAGCAATCCCACGATTGATTCGCCTGACAAAATCCCCTACCCCGCACTCAACTCCCACAGTACATCCAGCACATGTTGCGTAGGCCGTTCGATGTCTCGACTACGGTGGGCAATACCCAGTTGACGCCACAATAAGGGCTTTAATGGCCGCATGACGATCCTGGTATCAGGCAATGGCGTGGAGGCTTCATGCGGCAACAACGTCGCACCATAGCCAGCTGCCACCAGGCTTTTGATCGCATCGTTGTAGTTCAGTTGAATACGCGGCGCAGGCTGCGGCCCACCACTGGCGAACCACTCCGCAGTCAAACGCGAAAGACGAGTGGTGTTGTCATTCAGAATCAATGGCTGAGTGAACAGCCAGTCGGGGGTCACAACCTCCGGGGATTCCCAGCGAGCTGGCAAGAAGGCCATGACCGGGTCCCGTCGCCATGGCTCGATCCGCAAGCCCTTCACCGGGGACTGCGGCAGCGCGACCAAACCGATCTCCAAAGCGCCCTCGGCAAGCTTCTTCAAAGTTTCCTGCGACGTGAGCACCGCGACCTGCACATCGATAGCGGGATGGCGCTGGCTCAACGTCTCCAAAGCGTGCGGCATCAACTGTGCGATGGCCCCTGTGGAGGCGCCTAGCCGCACACGCCCGGCCAATCCCTGTACCTGACGTTCCACGTCCTCAAGCGCCTGCTCCGCATCCGCCAACAGGCGCCGCGCACGCTCCACCAGTGTGTTCCCAATCGCCGAAGGCTGAACGCGCCCACGCGTGCGCGACAACAGCTTACCGCCCACGCGCGCCTCCAGGTCGGCGATATGCAAACTGACCGTGGGTGGCGCCAAGTGCAGCACACGGGCCGCCTCGGCAAACGAACCCAGGTCGGCAATCGCCACCAAAGTGCGCAGACGGTCCAGGCTGATTTCGCGCATGAGTGACTCCTCGTTCAGAAAAACTGAATTTCATCGTTTATAAATTCAACTTTTCCTATTTTAGCGCCTCACTGAAGATTGGAACTCCTGATTTCCAACGTCCGAGAGCATTCCATGGCAAGTCCCCTTGTATTCATCGATGGCGACCAAGGCACCACCGGGTTGCAAATCCATCAACGCCTACGCGACCGCAGCGATCTGCGGCTTATTACACTCAGTCCCGACTATCGCAAGGATCCGCAACGTCGCGCCGAAGCCATCAATAACTGCGACATCGCGATTCTGTGCTTGCCCGACCAAGCCGCGCGCGACGCTGTAGCGACCATTGAAAACCCCGCCGTGCGGGTGATCGATGCGAGTTCGGCGCACCGCACCCATCCAGACTGGACCTATGGTTTCGCAGAGATGAGTCCGCAGCAGAGCCAACGCATCGCCGCCGCGCGACGGGTCAGCAATCCGGGTTGCTATCCAACGGGGGCCATAGGGTTGCTGCGCCCTTTACTGGAGGCCGGATTACTGCCCAGGGATTACCCGATGAACATTCATGCCGTGTCGGGTTATTCCGGGAAAGGACGTGTCGGGGTGGAAGAGCATGAGGGAGAAGACGCAGCACAGGCGTCGGCGTTTCAGGTCTATGGGCTGGGGTTGGCACACAAACATATTCCAGAGATTCAACAACAAAGCGGTCTGACGGAGCGGCCGATGTTTGTGCCGGCCTATGGCGCTTTTCGGCAGGGGATCGTGCTGACCATCCCCTTGCAAACCCGGTTGTTGGCGCCAGGTGTGAGTGCGGTGCAGTTGCATGCGTGCCTGATGCGGCACTACGCCGATGCGAGCCATGTACAGGTGATGTCGATGCTGGAGGCTAAAGGGCTGACGTCCCTTGATCCTCAGGCACTTAACGGGACTGATGATCTGCGACTGTCTGTGTTTGAGAATGACGAAACGGGCCAGGTTTTGTTGGCTGCGGTGTTTGACAATCTTGGGAAGGGAGCAGCTGGAGCTGCAGTGCAGAATCTGGATTTGATGCTTGCGGGAACATGACTCCGATGACCCGCGCGAATTAGCGTGATGCCCTCGTCCCGAACCGGGATTTAGAGGTCAGGCAAGGTTCGCACCTGAAGCCGTGAACCCATTTAACGGTAATATCCAGACTAAAACGCCGACTTCAACTTGTAGAGAAAACATCTTGTTTGGGCATAAAAAATCGAGCAAACAGCTCGGATTGTGACTTGATATTTAATTTGGCATAAATATTGCGCCGATGAACCTTTATCGTTTCCACCGAGAGGGAAAGCTTTCCGGCTATCTCTTTATTAGAGAAGCCACTGAGCAACAATCTGAGCACATCACTTTCGCGCGCTGTTATTTGCGTGCCCAGCTGGGTAATCGTTTCTGGCCATAGAGGTGGCTCAGCGAGATTTTTCTCTACATCAATTTCAAAACACATGCGCTGATGCATTAATGCAGTCACCCACGGCTTGATAATATCAAGCATTGTTATTTGTTCTTGATTAAAACGGACTTTGCTACCAACGGAAATACATAACGTTCTATCGGCGTCGAGCTGAACATTGTACTGAGCCTCATCCACGGAGATATATTGTGCAAAATATTGATGATAATACTCAGTTTCAAGAAAGTATTCCGGCGCAATATCCAGCAAATGAAAGAAACCGCTCTGGGGGTTTTCTCGATTAGCTATATAAAATGGATCCAGCAGGTAAAGCCCCTTCACATAGCGATGAGTGAACGCGTCCACCTCTTCGACATCTGCGACCTCAGGAAGACTAACAACTTGCACTTGTTGATTGCTAAAGATCAATACAACCCAATTATCGATTTGCACGTATTCGTTTAATATACGAACAAGCGAACTCCAGAATTCTGGACGGTTCAACTGCATGATCAGTTTCCCAATCGATCGGTGCCAAGCCAGGCTATGAAGGTCGAACGGCATTTTCTACCCCTTTAGGGTTAGGGATTCGTAGGTCAGAGGTAAGTATTCGTAGGTATTTACTATTCGGTAACGCCCGGTATATTCGCTGGCAGGACTTACGATGGCCATGAGGGCACATCGTCTTGATAAGGATGTTGCATGAGAAAATCACGTTTGCGAACCATTTTTTCGGCCTCGCTTCTCTGTGCTGGGATGAGCACATCAGTGGGAGCTGTAGAGCCTGGGGTGCATCTGTACAACTGGTTCGGGCTTCTCGCACCGGAGACCCCAAAGGAGTTTGAGCAGGCAACTGGCACCAGAGTGCATATGGATGCTTTCGACAGCGCCGAAATCATGCAGAGCAAAGTAATGGCTGGGCGCACGGGGTATGACGTGGTTGTGGCCACCTCCAATGTGTTGCCAAGCCTGATCCAGGCGGGAGTACTTCAGCCGCTGGATCGTAATCAACTGAGCAATTTGTCCCATATCGATCCTGATATCTTGTCCCAGGTCGCGGTCAATGATCCTGGTAATCGCTACGCTGTGCCCTATTTATGGGGTACTACCGGCATTGGCTATGACGTTGACAAAGTCAAAGCGGCATTGGGTGATAATGCTCCGGTGAATAGCTGGGATTTGATCTTCAAAGAAGAAAACATCAGCAAGCTCCAGTCGTGTGGCGTGGCAATGCTTGACTCTCCAAGTGAGATCATTTCGATTGCTTTGCATTACCTTGGGCTCCCCAGCAACAGCAGGAACCCGGATGATTACCAGAAAGCTCAAGCCCTACTGTTAAAAATCCGTCCCTACGTCCTCTATTTCGACTCCTCCCGAATTGACGCTGACCTGGCTGACGGCAATATTTGTGCAGTCGTGGGATGGGCTAATGGTGCCCTTGCTGCGCAGGCCATAAACGAGAAGACCAACACTGGACGCAAGATCACCTACAGCCTTCCTCGCGAAGGAGCGCTGGTCTGGTCGGAAAATCTGGTTCTTCTAAAAGACGCGCCCCACCCAAAGGAAGGTATGGCGTTTATTAATTACATGTTGCGACCAGAAGTTATTGCCAAGACCTCAAACCACACTCTCTACCCTAACGCTAACAAAGATGCCGCTGAGTTTGTCGAACAGAAGTTGCGAGACAACCCCTGGATTTATCCAGACAAAAAGACCATTGCCACACTTATCCCACTTGAGCCACTGCCATTGAAGCTAGAGCGAATCCGCACGCGGATCTGGACCAAAGTGAAGAGTGGTGTGTGATCTGACCTGATTTGTCACCTGTTGCTCTATGCATGTCTTTGTTTTATACGCGGACATGCTGTGAGCAGCAGGCTGAGGCTATTTATGTCCGGACAGTAAGACACAAACGCTGATATACGGGGGCGCCAAATTAGTGGGTTAGTGCCTGTTATAGGCTCTTGCCCTGAGCTGGACTTACCCGGCTTCCTGACATTGACATCTGCGACAGCGCCGATTCAACACCTTATGCAAGAAGAGAACAGTGGATGTTCAGCCCAGCCAATCAGACGCCTTTCAGTTTGACCATCGACGGTTTTGCGCACGATTTTCAAGTACTCGCATTTACCGGAGATGAGGCGATCAGCAGACCTTATCTCTTCAACGTGGAGCTTGTTAGCGAGCGGTCTGACCTGGATCTCGAAAGCCTCTTCGACGTAGAGGCTTTTCTGACCTTCGACACGAAAGGCAGCGGCATCCATGGACGGATCTATCACATCGCCCAAAGCGGTAATGCTCAGCGTTTGACGCGCTACAATCTGGCCCTCGTACCGCACCTGTCCTACTTGCGCCACCGCATCAACCAGAGGATCTATCAACAGTTCTCGGTGCCGAAAATCGTCGCCTTGATACTGGAAGAACACGGGATTGTGGGTGAAGCTTATCGGTTTAATCTGGGGTCGACCTACCCCGAGCGTGACTACTGTACCCAGTACGATGAAACGGATTTGCACTTTATTCAGCGCTTGTGCGAAGAAGAAGGTATCCACTTCCACTTCCAACACAGCGCTCAAGGCCACGTGCTGGTCTTTGGCGATGATCAGGCAGCTTTTCCCAGGATTGGGCAACCCACTGCTTATGGACAAGAGAGCGATAGAGTGGCCAACGAGCCACTGATCAAGCGCTTCAACCTACGCCTGGGGAGAAACGAGCAACAGCCAGGCATGGAAAACGATATCAAGCTGAAGCCTTTCACAAGCCATGAGCACGGCAAGCAGATAAGTCTGCGTGCTATGGAGCGCCGCCACGCGGCTTATCGTCAAGCTGAAGGTCAAGGTGGCCAGACCCGGTTAGTCAGTGGCCATGTTCTGGAGATCTCTGGCCACCCGCGCCAGGAATGGAACGACCTATGGTTAGTGACTCAGGTCATCCACGAAGGCAAGCAACCACAGGTATTGAGTGAGAACGTCGCCAGAGGCAACACTGACAACGAGGATGACTTTCATCAGGGTTACCGCAACCGCTTTATCGTTCTTCCGTGGGACGTGTCCTATCGTCCGCCTTTGGCTCACAAGAAACCTCAGATACCGAGCAACCACACCGCTGTGGTCATCGCTCTGGAAGACGAGGAGATCCAGAGTGATAGGCGCCTCGGAAGGGTCAAGGTCAAGTTCCCCTGGGACCGCGAAGGTAGATTTGACGACAAGAGTTGTTGTTGGCTGAGGGGGACCTCCCATTGGAGTTGTGGAATTACGCCCCCCCGAACGGGCATGGAAGTCATGGTTACATTTCTCGAAAACGACCCCGACCAACCGCTGATCAGCGGTTGCCTGTGCTGCCGCTAACCGCAAGCCCTATAAGAGCAGCAACCGTCAGGTTGAAATTTGCCCCTGCAATTACTTAGTCAAGGGCTCAAGCCAGCAGGTCGGTGATCCACCGGGCCTGTCGGGCGACGTCCTGCACCTTCTCCTCGGGCACGGCCTGCCGCGCCCTTGCGAAGTTGCTCAGGGTCCGTTGCTTCTCGCGCAACAGGCGCTGCCACTTGAGCAGGAACGCCGGGCTGCGTACCTGCATCTGCAGCGGGCCGAAATACAGCTCCTCGGCGGTGTACATCACAGGTCCGGCGCGCTCGGCGACGATGATTTCGTAATCGAAGCGGTTTTCCCGCAGCACTTCCTCGCAGAGGATGCGGTAACCATTTTCCATCAGCCATTGGCGCAGTGGCTGCTCGCCGCCGTTGGGTTGAAGGATCAGGCGCTCCTGCCCGCTCAGACGTGCCTTGCCGCTGTCGAGAATGTCGCGGATCGTCTCGCCGCCCATGCCGCAGACGCAGATTGCCGTGATCCCGTCTCCCGGCTCGATTGCCGCCAGGCCATTGGCCAGGCGCACGGTGATCCACTGGTCCAGGTCGTTCTCGCGCACGGTGCGTTCGGCCGAGCGAAATGGCGTCAATGCCACCTCGCCGGCCACCGCCGCCACGATGGCGCCACGGCGCATCAATGCCACAGGCAGGTAGCCGTGATCCGAGCCGATATCGGCCAGCCGCGCGCCTGCTGGCACATGTGCCGCCACGCGTTCCAGGCGCATGGACAATGTCTGTTGGTTCAACTGCTGCCCCTTTTCACCACGAGCGCCCGGCACCTTTGACCGGATCGGCCCGCGATTCTGGCGAGCAACGCTGTGCATTTCAAATTTATGCGACCAGGGCCATGGCTCGACCCGCACCTACCGCTTGAGTATCGGCCCAAAGCAAACCCTGGTAATGGACCGCTTTGGGCCGACCTGAGACCTACTGCTGAGCTGTCCAAACGGCCAGTTCATAGCCATCCGGATCAATGAAGTGGAATCTGCTTCCACCAGGGAACGAGAATATTTCGCGGGTGATAACAGCGCCCAAGGCTTTGAGCCGTTGCTGCGCCTCATCGAGATCATCCGAGTACAAAATGATCAAAGGGCCACCAGGTCGAACCGGCTCTCCCGTAGTGAAGCCACCGGTAAGGCGGCCATCACTGAATTCCGTATAGGTTGGGCCGTAGTCGACGAATGTCCAGCCGAACGCACTGCCGTAGAAAGCTTTGCTGCGAGCAATGTCGTCGACATTAAATTCAATATTGTCGATCTGCCGGTCTTTACCACGCACACTCATGGATGCCTCCTTGGCTAATTTCAAAGGGACAATGATAACGCATTGGCTATTGCGGCTGCCGGCAAGGAGCAGCCCCCCCTTCGGCCAAATGCAGACTTTAACGCTGGCACGCGGTTATGATCCGGGATAATCAGGTTCCCTTGGACCCACGCTTATGCCCACCTCGCAAATCCGCCCCTCACCCGCGCCGCTGCTCAAACCAGGAGAGACGGTGGTCTTGTTCGACGGTGTCTGCAAGCTGTGCAATGGCTGGGCGAGCTTCTTGATTCGCCATGACCGCCAGCGGCGAGTGCGGTTGGCGGCGGTTCAGTCACCCGAGGGGCAGGCTCTGCTCGCGTGGGCAGGTTTGCCCGTGGATCAATTCGACACCATGGCGGTGATCCGCGACCGACACTACTGGGAGCGTTCGGATGCATTTTTCGAAGTCATCGCCCAGTTGCCCGCACTCTGGCGCCCAGTGAACCTGTTGCGCATCTTCCCTCGCATGCTTCGAGATTGGGCATACGACCGCATTGCGCTTAATCGTTATCGGCTCTTCGGGAAATACGACACGTGCCTGTTGCCGGATCCTGATCATGAACAACGCTTTTTGAAAGCACCCCTATGAACGCCCTCACCCGCATTAACTGGACCGCCTCGCGTTCACGTTTGGCAGAGGCCTTGAACACCACAGTCTTGAGCAAACCGATCCTGTTACCCCAATAGCCCAACCAGTTGTACCGGCGTCATCTTCGTCACCATCATCAGCACAATCACAAACATCCCGACAAAACCGACCACCCCCATCCACCACCATTTTTTGTACACGGATCGGTATTCATCATCGAGTCCGTTGCCAGCCTCAACTGCGCACGACGCCATCAGGTACAGCCGCCTCTGCAACACCAGCACCGGCAGCCAAAGCGAACCCACGCAGAAGAAGATAATCAACGAAGTCAGCACCCACTCCGTGGTCATGGGTAGTCCGGAGAGCCTCATCAGCAGGTAGCCCGTGATGATCTGAACAAAGCCTGCCGGCGTGGTAATCCAGGTGTCGAAGCGCACGACCATTCGGGCCACATGCGCGATCACTTGAGGGTTGGCCGTGCGGCTGGCGGCGATCAGATAGAGGTAGGAACCCATGCCGAATCCGAACAGGAAAATCGCGGCAATGACGTGGAGGTACTTCATGCACAGATAGAGCATGTCAGCGGGGCCCGCCAGAGAACTGCACGGACAGGCTCAAATTGTCCGGATCGTTGATCGCTGCCATGTATTCATCGACGGTAATTTCACCCACGCAAGCCCTGGCACCGGGTTGCGGCACATACCCCTGGGCCATTTTTGCGGCCAAGGCTACAGATGCGCAGCTTGGGATTTGCGGCCCCTTGTCATTCATGGCCGTCAGTTGCACGGTCATGGCCAGCGGTTTCCCGTCAACTCCCCTGCCCTGAACGTCGATGTACATCGCGCTTTTGCCATCGCCGAAGCGTTCGAACCGGGTCCCCAGCCGATGCAGTCTGGCAGCCCAAAGGGCATGGTCGCGAACCAGCCCGATCTTCAACGCCTGAGCCAGCAGATAGTTGGCGACACCACCCAGCTTCAAGCCCGCGCCAGCCTTGAAGCTCAGGGTTTGCGCGCCATAGCGGCTGGCGAAAATATCCATGTCCGGCACATCGACGTTGGCCAGCACACGCGTACCCAGACGCGGCATCTTGCGCAGCGTCAGATCCTGCCAACCCGACACTTCATGCACTTTGCCATTCTTGAGTTGCCTGATCGGTTTGCCTGCGTAGGCGAGTACGCCTTCGACGGTCGACAATCCCGGCATCTTCGCCGAAGAGGAAATGCCATGCTCGATCGAGTCGATACGACTGAAGCGATAGCGCTGCTGATCGATGATGGCTGACGATAGCGTCGGCACCGAACTGCAGCCACTGAGGATCGCCACTCCTGCCTGTTTCGCCAAGGCATCGAGTACGCCAACGCCGTTGACGAAAGTTCGACAGTCAGACAGGTCGCAGTAGTTCGCACCAGCCTCGATGCAACTCTCGGCGACCGCATAGGATTGCCCCTGAAACGGGCCGCCAGTATGGATGACCAACTGGATGTCCATCGAGCGCAAAACGGATTTGAACTCAGTGCCCATGGCATTGCCGCACCAACTTTCGGTGACAGTGCCCGATTGACTTTTCAACTCATCGACTTTGCGCTGCAACTTGTGTGGATCGCGACCCGAAATCACCAGTTCCACATCTGGCATCACCACCAAATGCCTGCAAACGATGCTACCGAAGTTTCCGTAACCACCGACCACCATCACCCTGAACACCATTCAACTCTTCCCTAACTGACAGGCTGCTTTCAGCCAATAATGACTGCTTTATGCCCGTAATGTCAGGCGGGCTTCGCTACCCTTCATTGAGTCCCTCCCCGCACCGACCGTCGAACCTCAGCCTGTATGGCATAAGCCGGCGCCTCCACAGCATTGAAATCTTGTGTATAGCGCTGGGCAAATCCTTCTACCCCCCATTCCTGAAACTGCTGCACGTGCTTCAGTTCGTGAGCCCAGAGCGCGATGTCCTGTTCTGCGGTTTGAGCGTCCCGAAAGAGAATGATGTCAATCAGCGTCACGGCACCGACGTCGGGGTTTTGCAGCATGGAAGTGGCGGCGCTGAATTGGCCGTTGTCGCTCACTTTGTAGTGCGCGGCATCGAGGACGCTGGGGTCGTACCAGCGCAGTAGTTGCTCCCGGATGTGCGGTGGAATGGGCTGTATCTCGGCGCTGGCTGCTTCAGCGCGTGCCTGGGTCAGCCACAGCGCCAGGGCAGGTGCCGCGACCTGGTAGACGCCATCAGGCATCTGCCCCAGATCTGGCAGGCAGATGCAGCCGTTCAGGCACACTTGTTTCTCGCCAGGTGGGCAGGCGTTAGTCTGGGCTTGCACTACAGGAGTCAGGCCAAGAACAGACAGCGCCACCAGGCATGTAATGATGGGCGGCATCGGACCCTCCAGGGACGGAAGCAGGGCGGACAATCGACGACCCACATAACTTTAGCGTATCCCTGTCGGGTCTCTTTTCGATGGATGCTTGGGGTCGTTTGCTGCCCGCCCGGAGAAGCCTCTTTCGAGCCTCGCCCTCTCCCCGTCCTAAAGGTTTTGATGGTCAAGCCGATCAGATGAACTCGATACTCAGATACCGACGAAGGACCGTCTCCCCTCGATATTTCTTGGCCTTCGACTACCACGGACATTGTCTCGACCACGTCGCAACAATGTCAAAACCTCGATCCCCTCACAAGATGCATCCGCTATCACGATGAATTACGGGTGCACCAAGGAGCTGTTTGCAGTGAATCTTCTATTTCGCCTGGCGGGCGTTGCCATCGCTGTGACCCTGGCGGGTTGCGCCCTGCAAGGCCACGGGATGGCCAACTACTATAAGCGCGAGGCTGCCGAGCAGGAGGCGCAAAATCGAGCCATGGCGACCCGAGTACAATCCCGGCCGCTGCCGTTGGATAGCACTTTCAGACTCGACCAAACTGCCGTGCTGACGGTTGACGTACCGGCTGAAGGCACCGAGCCAGCTACCCAGGCCCGGCTTTTCGCGACCTGCGGTTCGTTGACATTGGCGATGGATTATCGACAGGCAAAGAGGTGGAGCAGTCCCTATGTTCTGCCAGCAGACAAAGCGCGGAACATCGCTCAGCAGATGTGCCAAGCGGTCCGAGACAGCGTTTGGAAGCAGCTTCCCGGTGACAGCGAAGACCTTTTGTTATTGGACCCTGGCACCCTGGGCATCGTGAATTCCCGACGCTCGATCTGGGCGGGCATCGACTTCAGGCGCACCCGTCTGGACGAAAGCGAAGGAAAGCCCTACGACCGCCAGTTCGAGCGTGTCGAGGTGGACTGTGCAACCCGCCAGGCCAGCACTCGCCAGGCTTATCGTTTAGGCGATCAGATTTTGCTGCCGCCGCCCGTTAAGCCAATCGACAGTGCATTGGACACTGAACAACGTGCCCGGCTAATTGGCGCCATGTGCGCCGAGCCCACCAACCTGGCGAAACTCGCCACGCCAGTCACTCGGCAAAAATTGCCGCCGGACATGCGTACACCGGAGCTACCGGCGACATTGTTGGCACAGGTCAGCGCCCTCCCCCTGGGACAACCGACCCACACGCTCAACCATTTGCAATTCACCTACAACGCTAGCTCTCCGCTCGTGCCGCGCGCCGTGGTCAACGACCATCCAATGGACTTGTATTTGCAATCGGGCCCGGCCCGCGGCATATGGCGCGAGCAAGCGACGGGAGCACTGGGCAGCCAGCGTGTAAGCCTACGCTGGCGTGGGCTGATCGAACTCGCCGCGACGAGCAGCACTGAGCTCGCTGGCAAAAACGACCAGCAAAGCACCCTCACGAACATCGACCTGGATGGTGATTGGCAAAAACTCAAACCTGGGAGTGTTGTCACTTACAGCAAACACTTCACTCAGAGCACCGGCAAACCATTCGTGCAGAAATTTGAGTGTTCGGTAGGCGACTCCCTTCCCGCCACACATACAGTCGCCTCACTGCAAGGCATGGCCCGCAAGGTTACTTGCGTCACCAATAATGCCCTGCAGACAAGTAACGAATACCTCTATCTAGAGGCCTATGATCTGTTCGTGGAAACCGCCGATATTTCTAAACTCATAGTCCAGGTCAACACGCTCAGGGCGGCAGAATAATGCGCAATCACGGGCGTATTGGGTCGATTTGCAGCCCTTCGCAACAGACGTCACCGACTAGAAACGGACCTCAACGATCAATACAAGCAGTAACCGCCACGCAGGTCACGCCCCCTTGCCAACCAGATACCGTGCAGATACTGTCCACTTTATGAATCAGCCACGCATTGCCTCGACCACCACGACCACGACCGCCCAAGGCGGGTCGTGAGAGGTGTCGTGAGCCAATAACGCACGAACTTCAAAGGCCCGCCAGCGATGGACAGGGC
>NZ_JBYVYM010000039.1:0-43735 GCF_058148225.1 Pseudomonas sp. DF5 | reverse complement strand
CGCTTGCGCCCTCGCTATTTAGCAACAGTCAACAAGCACAAACAAAAACGCAGAAGCCATGGCTTCTGCGTTTTTGTTTGCCGTCGCTCGGTCAGCTACATGACTCGCCCTGGCAGCCGAGGAACACTTCGGTAAACGACTCCAGTAGCGACTCGGTGTAGATCATGCTGCGGTGCGGCAGTGGTGAGTGGATCGAGGTGTGCAATTGGCCTGTCACGTTGTGGGCCCTGAGCAGTTGTTCCGAATACCGCACTTGCTCCAGGGTTTTATGCGACAGCGACCACCAGCAACTGGCCTTGACCTTGAGCAGCGGCAGCGAGAAGGCATTGAACGCGTCCACCAGGCGATCGTGAATCGCATAGGCCTGGGCGTTCATGATTTCCTGCTTGATGCCTTCCAGGGTCGCGATCATCTCTTGCTCGCCGGTGGCCGTCTGTTCGCTGGCCCAGCGATAGAAGGCCTTGAGGTCGGCCGTCGGGTTCCGGGCGATGAAGCTCGCCGCCGCCGGTTCCAGATGCGCGAACATCAGGTTGAAGACTTCGAGTGCTGCCAGCAGTTCGTTTTTCGCGCTGAGGTGGTTCGGGTTGTCTTCTTCCTGAGGCTTGCGCGGTAGATCGGCGGGCAGGTCACGTTCCGGCAGAGTGGTGTCAACGAGGCCGAGGAAGGTCACTTCCTTGCCCTGGCGCTCCAGGTGGGCGGCGACGGCCATGGCAATCGCGCCCCCCAATGACCAGCCCATCAATCGGTAGGGGCCGTGGGGCTGCTTCTCGACGATCTGTGCGCTGTAGTCGGCAATCATCTCGGCCCATGTCTGAGCGTTCGAGTCTTTGTCGGCAAAGCCCTTGTGCATCACGCCGAAGGTCCGGGCATGGGCACTGAGTTTTTTCGCCAGCGGCTGATAACAGAACACGATACCGCCGCTGGGGTGCAAGCAGAACAGTGGCGGTGCCGACGCTGTCGAGGCATTGAGTTCGATCACGCATTGCACATTCTGCTGATGCTCCCGTGCGATGAATCTGGCCAGTGCCTGGACATTGGGGTGAGCCAGCATGTGTTGCAGCGCCAGTTTGATGCCCAGGCGCGCGTTAAGGGTCGAGATGAATTGAATGGCCAGAATCGAGTGGCCACCGAGTTCGAAAAAGTTGTCGTCCAGGCTGACACGCTCGACCTGCAACGCTTCTTGCCAGAGTTCGGCGAGCGCCTTTTCCAATGGCGTTTCGGGGGCAATGAAGTGCCGCTGCGTCTGGCTGAGGTCGGGCTGCGGCAGGGCCTTGCGGTCGAGCTTGCCGTTGGGGCTCAACGGCATGGCGGCCAGTACCAGCAGATGACTGGGCACCATGTAGTCCGGCAGATTGGCCTTGAGCTCAGCCTTGAGGGTTTCGCGCAGGTCGAGTTGTTGCTGCTCGCTCAGCGAGTCGCTTTGAGCCACGACATAGCCGACCAACTGCAAACCCATCGCGCCTTCCCGGGCAACCACTAACGCCTCGCGGACCTGCGGCGATCGCAGCAGGCATGACTCGATTTCCCCGAGTTCGATGCGGAAGCCGCGAATCTTCACCTGGTGATCCAGCCGGCCTGCATACTCGATCACACCGTCGGCGCGATAGCGCGCCAGATCGCCGGTGCGGTAGAGACGACCGCCGCCTTGAACATCGAACGGGTCGGGGATGAAACGCTCGGCCGTAAGCTCAGGTCGCTTGAAGTAGCCGCGAGCGAGCAGGTCGCCGGCAATCATCAGTTCACCGACGACGCCCACCGGCACTGGCTGGCCGCCGGCATCGAGCAGGTAAATCGCCCGTCCGGCCAGAGGCTGGCCGATCGGCATGCTTTTGGGCAGGGCGATTTTCCCTGTCACGTAGTCGCTGCAATCCAGCACCGTGGTGCTGACTGTCGTTTCCGTCGGCCCGTAGGTGTTCAGCAGCTTCACGTGCCCGAGGCCGGCCTTGCCCCAGGCCGCCACGCCCTCCGGTGGCATCGCTTCGCCACCGACGATCACTTGCCGCAGTGCACCGTAGTCGCGCTGACCGGCTGCGGCGAAGTCCTTGGCCAGCATGTTCCAGTAGGTGGTGGTCAGGTCGCTGACGCTGAACTGTTTGTCGAGCAGTTCGCGGTACCAGGTTTCACTGTCCCAGATATCCGGCCCGCGCAGCACCACCGAGGCGCCGCAGATCAACGCCGGGTAAAGCTGCTCGACAAAGGCGTCGAAGTTGAACGTGGCGAACTGCAGGGACCGGTCCTGTGCGCTCAGGCCGAGAAACTCCAGCGCCACCTGAGCGTGACGGGTCAACGCCGCCTGGGTGATGCCGACCCCTTTGGGGCGACCGGTGGAACCGGACGTGAACATCACATAGGCGAGGTTTTGGCCGGTGGTGCGGCAGGGCGGGTCAAGTGCGGGCAGCGTCCCCCGGACATCGATGTCGTCGACGCAGCGTCGCTGGACGCCGGGCATCGATGGCAGCCGATCCAGCAGCGAACGCTGGCTCAGCAACACGCTCAGGCCACTGTCTTCAATCATCCAGGCCAAGCGTTCCTGCGGATAATCGGGGTCCAGTGGCACATAAGCGCCGCCGGCCTTGAGCACCGCCAGCAGGCTGACAATCATCTGCGCCGAACGCTCCACGGCAATGCCCACCAGCACCTCGGGGCCGACCCCGCATTCAATCAGGATGTGGGCCAGGCCGTTGGCCGCATGGTTGAGCTGCGCATAACTGAGTTCAAGGTCGTTGAAGATCAGCGCCACCGAATCGGGGGTTGCCAGCGCCTGGCGTTCGAACAACTGATGCACACCGTCCTCAGGCATGGCTGACGCGGGCGGATTCCACCGCTGCAACTGAACCTGGCGTTCGTCGCTTGCCAGCAACGGCAATTCGCCGAGCGCGCGATCAGGATCATCGACCAGTGCCTGGAGCAGATTCTGCCAGTGCCGGGCCAGACGCTCGATGGTTGCAGGGGTGTAGAGATCGCGGCTGTATTCCAGGCTCGCTGCCACGCCGTGTGGCGAGTACGTGACGTCCAGTGACACATCGAATTTGGCCTGGCTCGACCCCGCGTCAAGGAACTCCAGCGTCAGTCCGTCCAGATCGATGTGCGCCGGCTCTGCGCTGTCGGCACGCCAGTTGAACAGCACCTGGAACAGTGGATTGGCTTGCGCGCTGGTCTGCAATTGCAGGGCATCGAAACTCAACTCCAGCGGGTAATCCGCGTGGTCCAGCGCCGCCAGGGATTCACGGCGCAGGCGCTGCAGGAAATCGCTGGCGGACAGCAACGGATCAAGGCGTACGCGATACACCTGACTGCTGACAAAGAAGCCGACCAGCGCTTGGGTTTCGCTGCGATTGCGCGTGGCATTCGGCACGCCGACGGTAAAGTCCTGCTGACCGCTGTAGCGGCTCAACAACAGTTGCCAGGCCCCGAGCGCGACCACGAACGGCGTCAGGCCCTGTTGCTGGCAGAAGCGGTTCAGGGCAGCCGAAAGTGACCCCGGCAGTTCGAAATCATGCTTGCCGACCGGATGGCGGTGTTGCGCGCTGCGGGGGAAATCCACCGGCATATCCAGGGTCGGCAACGGAGTGCCGAGGTAGTTTTGCCAGTAGTCGGCGCTGCTGGCGCAGGTTGCGCTGTGCAGGTATTCGCCACGCTGCCAGGCGGCATAGTCGGCGTACTGGATGGCCGGGCGGGGCAAGGGTGATGTATCGCCGCTGCCGGCCTGGGCAAAGGCCCGTGTCAGGTCTTGCATCAGAATGGCATTGGACCAGGCATCGGAAACGATATGGTGCATGTTCATCAGCAATAGATGCTCGTCGGCCGAAATCTGCAGCAGTGTCGCCCGCATCAGCGGCGCCTGACGCAGATCGAACGGCGTGCCGGCCTGGGCCTCGATACGTAGCGCGATCCGGTTGGCGCGGGCCTCGACCGACAAACCCGACAGGTCTTCATGGCCGAGCACCAGTGTTGCCTGCGCATCCACCACCTGCATTGCGCAACCATCGATTTCGACGAAGGCACTGCGCAAAATATCGTGACGCTCAAGCACCTTGTTCAGGGCTGTTTCCAGCCGCCGGGGCGCCAGGGGGCCGGTGATGCGCATGACACGGGGCAGGTTGTAGGCGGCGTTGTCCGGTGACAGTTGCTGGAGAAACCACAGCCGCTGCTGGGCGAAAGACAGCGGCGCCGGGCGCTGGTTGGCGCGGGCGGTTATTCCTTGGGGTTGATCACCGGCATCGGCCAGCAACAGCGCCAGTACATCATCATCGATCAAATCGTTCATCGGGGCTCTCGTAGTCGGCGGTGGATCGTTCAGGCGGTCGCCAACGGTTTTTTTTGCGCGACGACCTTGCCGCCTTCCATTCGCACCAATTGGTCAGCGACATCGAAGTAACGGTCGTCGTGGGAAATGACGATGATGGTCTTGCCCAGGTATTTGAGTTCCGGCAACAGCTCGGTGTAGAAGATGCGCCGGAAGGCCGGGTCCTGGTCGGCCGCCCACTCGTCGAACACCAGCACCTGGCGTTCTTCCAGCCAGGCGTTCAACAGGGCCAGGCGTTTGCGCTGGCCGGTGGACAGGTCGGTGGTGCTGAAGGCGCCATCGCGGATGCTGACCTTGTGCGAGATTTCCAGGCGTTCCAGGTAACGGTTGGCGTCTTCGGGAACGTTCTGCTCGCCTTGTACCAATTCGTCGAACAGGTAGTAGTCGGCGAAAATCGTGGTGAACAACTGGCGATAGTCGTCGCGGTCATGCGCCAGGACCGGCTTACCGTTAAGGATGATTTCCCCGCCCTGCGGCGCATACAGCCCCAGCAACAACTTGATCAGCGTGGTCTTGCCGCCGCCATTCTCGCCGACGATAAACACGATCTCGCCCTGGGCGATGGACAGGTTGACCGGCCCGAGGGCGAAGGGCTTGCTGCCGTCCACCGCCGGGAAGGCGAAATGCACGTCGCGCAGTTCAAGGTGCTCGACCACCGGTTTCGGCGCGTCTTTGTCACTGAGCAGCAGGTGCGGTTCCGGCGAGGAAAACTGCTCCGCCAGGTCGGCAATGCGCTTGAACGCAATGTTGGCGCGGCTGACCACCGGCAGGGTGGTAACCAGGTATTCCATCGGGCCCTTCATGTACAGCAGCACCAGCACGAACCCGCTGAGCACCGCTTTATCGGTGCCCAGCCACAGCGATTGCAGGGCCAGCGCCAGACCGATCACCACGAAAAACAGCATCGAGCCAAGGGTCTTGGCCACCACGAAGGTGTTGACCGCGCGGATGTGCGTGTTGCAGATGAAGTCAGCGGTGCCTTCGATGCGCTGGCTGAACATGCGTTGGCGGCGCGGACGATGGATGCGCAGTTCCTTGGCGCCAGCGGCAATCGCGCTGTAGTGCTTTTGCAGTTCGTCCTCGGCTTCGCGAGCCGCCTGGAAACCCTTGATGCCCTTGGTCCGGGCCACGTATTGCAGCGCGGTGCCGATCACCAGGGCCACCAGCAGCAAGGCAAACATCGGCAACGACAGGTAGGCCAGGTAGCTCAGGCAGCCCAGGGTGACGGTGAACGCAATGGCCAGCGGCGCGAAGGAAAAGGCGAAATCACTGACGGTGTCGACGTCATGGGTCAGCACCGGAATCAGTCGATAACTGCGAAAGCGCTCGATCTGTTCGATCGGTGCCAACAGGACTTTTTCCCCCAGGGATTTACGCAGCCCGGCAATGATGTGCTGCCCGACATGGTTGGTGCCGATGTCCGACAGGATCGACGTCAGCAACGCCACCGCGCACAGGCCGATAAACGTTGCCAACACTCGGGTCGACGGGGTGTCGGCGGCGTTCAGCGCGTCATTGATGGTCGCCAGTAACGCGGTGATGCTGAGGCCACCGAGCATGCCGAGCATGATCGACACTACAACGATGACCCGGAAAGGCCTGAGCAGGCCGAGGACTTCACTGAA
The DNA here is from genome assembly GCF_058148225.1 of Pseudomonas sp. DF5. Taxonomy (NCBI): domain Bacteria; kingdom Pseudomonadati; phylum Pseudomonadota; class Gammaproteobacteria; order Pseudomonadales; family Pseudomonadaceae; genus Pseudomonas; species Pseudomonas sp. DF5. The sequence goes on along the minus strand of NZ_JBYVYM010000039.1, from coordinate 37,804 downwards.
GGCTCCGCGGGATTTTGAGGTCATGGAAGTTTCCGCTTCAAGTGCCGCTAAAGGGCAAAGGTTCAAGAGTTTGGCTGCTTGAAAGACGAAACCCGTGGGCGGCGATTTAGCCGCGCACGGGTTCGTTGCAGGTCATGCGACAGGAGGTGGGAGCCTCAAAGATCCCGCGCGACGCGAAAACCGAGCCAGTCGCCACGGGTGTCGGGGTAGGTGGCATTGCGGTTGCCCGAACGCGAGAACACCGGAGCTTCGCCCCAGTCATTGCCGCGAATGCGCCGGGCGGTGCATTCGCCGGTCAACCAGGCGCTGCCATCGCTCGGTGCGCCGACGTAGTTGTCGTTGTAGCAATCGGCGGTCCACTCGTAGACGTTGCCGTGCATGTCGTACACGCCGAAGGCGTTGGCCGGGAAACTGCCCGCCGGTGAGGTGAAGTTGTAGCCATCGGCGGCGCCGTAGGTGTTAGCGTGCTTGGCGATGCTGTATTCCTTGCCTTCATCGAACGGGAAGGGGAACGGGCCGCTGCTGCCCGCACGGGCGGCATACTCACGCAGGGATTCGCTGACCAGTCGATAGTGCTTGCCGGTCTTCTTCGAGAGCCAGGCCACATAGGCATTGACCTCGGGGAAGTTCATGCACACCGCCGGATGCCTGGCCGTGCGTTCATAGCGCGGCACGCCAGCCTTGCACTCGCGGCCCGGGCGGGTGTCACCGTCGGGCATGACGTAACCGCTGTCGCGCAGGTACGCGTCCCACTCGCCGGCCAGCACCTGAAAGCGGCTGATGGCCAGCGGTTTGGCGAAGGTCACCGGGTGCAACGGACCTTCGTCGGGCTCACGACCCACCTCATTGTCCGGGGTGCCCATGGTGAAAGTCCCAGTGGGCAGCACGACCATCTCAGGGCAGTCCTTGCAGTCCTTGAACACTTTGCCGGGCGGGGCGGGGGCGGCGGCCTGAGCGGCGCCCGGCAGCAGGCCTGCAACCACGGCGGCGAAGGCCAGTGCGGGGAGCGTCTTCAGGGAAAAGCTACGCAGCTCACTGTTCATCATTGCTCTCGATAAAAAGTTAAAAGGAATCAGAGGGGGCTGGTGATCAGAGCTGTTTGCCGAGCAACGCGATGAAGCGGTCAACTTCAGCTTCGCTGTTGAGCAGCCCCGGCGCGGTGCGGATCACCGGGCCCACGTCGCGCTCCACGGCATCGGCGATCACGCGGTTTTGCATCAGCCAGGCGGCGATCTTGTCGCAGTTTTTGCCCTTGACCCGGAAGAAGCTGAAGCCGGACGACAGCTCGGGGCTCAGGGGCGTGACCAATTCGATCTGCGGGTGCGCTTGCAGGCGTTTTTTCATATAGCTGTTCAGCGTATGGATACGTGCCTGAACATCGGCCTTGCCCCATTGCAAATGCAGCTTGAAGGCTTCGTTCAGTGCCCAGCGGTGCTCGAACGAGTGGTAGCCGCCCGGGGTCATGGTGGTGGAGAACGCCGTGGCTTCGGAGAAGGTCGGAATGATCGGCGTGACGTATTTGACCTGTTCACTGCGGCTGCAAACGATGCCGGTGCCACGGGGGCCGAATAGCCATTTGTGGGTGCCGGCGATGAAGAAGTCGCAGTTCATGGCGGGAAAACTCAAGTCCTCGACACCAAAGCCGTGCACGCCGTCGACCAGGTAAATAATGCGGTCCTGGTCGGCGCGATTGCGGTTGTGCTTGTCCACCAGTGCGCCGATGTCGGCGATCGGCAGTTTCACGCCACTGCCGGAGTGCACCCAGGTCATGCCGAGTACGCGGGTTTGCGGTTTGATGTTCTGATCGATCGAGGCAAGGATCTCGGCTTTGGAGACCGTCTGCGGATTCTTGAACAGCTTGATCTTGCGCACCCGGGTGCCGTCCCGTTGGGTGCGCAGATCGAGAATGGTGTGGGTCGCGTAATGCTCGTGGGCCGTGGTGAGGATTTCCTGGTCGGGGCGCACATGAACGCCGCCGAAAATCATCGCCAGGCCTTCGGTGGTGCTGCCCGTCAATGCGATCTGTTTGGCATTGGCTTGCAGGTAACGACCGGCCCAGACACGCACCTCTTCTTCACGCTGCTCGATCACGCCCAGGTCCCAGTCCATCGCCAACCCGGGGTTTTTATCGAGGGCGGCACGGTGCATCTCGATCGCTTCACGCACAGGCTTTGGGTGCGAGGTGATCAGGAAATTGGAGAAATGCAGGTAATCCGGATCCTGGTCGAACAACTGCCGCAGCTGTGCCCATTTGTCCCCAGGCGGCGAGGGCACCGGCGTGGCGCTGGCGACGTTGTTCAGGCCGGCAGTCAACGGCAGGCCGGCGGCGAGGATCCCGGCCTGTTTCAGAAAGGTGCGACGATCGCTCATGGTGTGCTCGTGCCTTGTTGTGAAATCAGCGCTGGCTTGGCGGCTTTCTGCACCTGATCCCAGACCCGCAGGAAGTTGCCGCCCCAGAGCTTGGCAATGTCCGCTTCGGAGTAGCCGCGCGAGATCAGTTCCGCCGTGACATTGCGAATGTCACCGACGTTTTCCCAGCCTTTGACGCCGCCCCCTTCGTTGAAGTCGGAGCTGATGCCGACATGGTCAATGCCGATTTTGCGCACCGTGTAATCGATGGCGTCGCCGAGGTCTTTGAGGCTGGCTTTGGGTTCTTCTTCGAGAATCGCGTAGAGACGGCTGGCGTACTGGCCGAATTTTTTCTCTGACCAGGCAGCGATGACCGGGTCGCCCGGCATCAATGCCACGGCGAGGTTCGGCAGGGGCGGCAGGTCGAACGCTTTGCGCAGTTCGTTGAGTTTGTCCTGGGTGGTCTGGGTCAGCGGGCGCAGGTATTGGGAGAAACCGACCACCTGCACCACGCCGCCGCTGTTCTTGATCAGCTGCATTTCCTTGTCGCTGAGATTGCGCGGGATATCGACCATCGCCCGTGGCGCCGAGTGCGAAGCGACCATCGGTGTGCGGCTCAATTGCGCGACTTGCTCCAGGGCCTTGGTCGACATTTGCGATACGTCGATGATCACGCCCAGGTCATTCAAGCGATGTACCGCTTGCTTGCCAAGGTCCGAGAGGCCGTCGAGGGCATCTGGCGAATCGTTGAAAAACGGCAAGGGACGCGAAGAGTCGGCCCAGTCGTTATTGCCGATATAGCTGAAGCCGAACATGCGCATGCCGCGTGCTGTCCACAGATCCAGCAGCTTCAGGTCGTGGCCCAGCGGGTAGGCATTGAGCATGCTGATGAAAATCGCGAACTTGCCTTCGCCGTGCAAACGACGGAAATCGTCGGGGGTGTAGGCAATGGCGACCTGATTGGGAAAGTCGCGGACCATCCCGGAAATAATCTTGTAGCGAATCTCCTGCTGGTTGCGTGCCTCTTCGACAAAACCGGCGGTGGGCTTGTGCGGCGCGTTGGCGCCATTCCACAGTTCCGGCCAGCCGAAAATCGTCAGGGCCGCGCCGGACAGGCGTCCGCGGTTGGCCTTGACCAGGTCGAACTGGCCCTCGCCATCCTTGTCGGCTTCGTTGCCCTGGGTGCCGAAGTTCTGCATCAGGCTGATGTGGCTGTCGAAGGAGAGCATGCGCTCGTGCAACTCGTCGGCCTGTTGCATGACCTTGATCGGGTAACCGGGGTTGTCCTTGAACCCGTAATACCAGACCGCGAAGCTGGCGCCGGCGCTGATCGCCAGGGCCAGCGGCAGGCCGATGTAAAGAGCCTTTTTCGAACGTGGTTTTGTCATTGCCATCTCTGTCAGGTTCGCCGCCCCGGTGCAGGCGCAGGGGCCTTTGCTATCTGGGAGGAACGAGTGGCTGACAGGGAAATTTAGGTGAGCTTGCGGGCCTCTTCGCGGGCAAGCCTCGCTCCTACAGGTTTTGTGTCGTCCACATCATTGTGATCCACCACCAACTTGTAGGAGCGAGGCTTGGTCCGGGCGGCGATCCGACGAAGCTTCTAAATTTCCGGACCGAACAAACGTTCTAGCTTGGATAAAGCCTGCTTCATGGCTGACACAGGTAGGGCAATGACGATTTCTCGACGATGGTTCATGGCAGGCCTGGCGCTGACTGGCGCTGCCGTGCCTGCGGCTTATTATGGGCATCGCGAATGGACGAAGCCGGACCCGACGATCACCCCCGGCGAGGCGACGGTCGACCTCGCAGACACCGCGGGTCAGCAGTTGGCCAACTCGCTGCGCGGCATCTGGGATATCCGCTTCGAAGGTTCGCAAGCGGGCCTCGACGGTTTACCGCAGCACGGGCTGGAGCTGTTTCTCGACATCGCCCAGCGCGGCCGCGGTTTGCGTGGCTGCCTCGATACCGCGCAGCAGTTGCGCGGTGAAGCCGAGCCGCGTTACCGGCTGATCGGCGACCTGGTATCGCCGGACGCCAGCCAGCTGTATTGGCGCCTGATCGATCGGCAATCGGCCAGCGGTGCACCGGCTTATGAGCTGGCGGTCACGCTCGATGAGGTCTGGGCCGATTTCGGCAATGCCGGCAGTGGCACGCTCAGCGGGCGGATTCTGCGTCTGGATCGCCCGCTCGGTTTGCCGGAACTGGACAATCGCTTTGTCGCGTGCAAACGGCTGTTTCCCGAAGCCCGTGAGCGTGTCGGTCTGAATCCGCCGTTGCTGGCGTGGCTGATATCCGCCGAACACCGCTTGTTCCACCAGCTCTGGCACGCCTCGCGGGACAAATGGCACAAACTCTCCAAAGACCAACAAGGTGCCTTGCGTGGCATCGGCTGGCAGCCGGGCCCGCGGGGTAACGAGCGCGATGCCCGGGGGCCGCGCAAAGACCGTAATGGCTCGGGGATCGACTTTTTCTTCATGCACCGGCACATGCTCGGCACGGCGCGTTCGATGCAGGACCTGCCGTCCTGGTCGAGCTTCCCGATGCCGCAACCGGAGCTCGAACGCGACCGTCAGGGCTTCGCCCGCTATTTCGACAATCTCGATGGCACGGCGCTGCCGCCCACCTGGCTGGCCGCCGAAGACACCGAGTACACCCAGTGGGTCAGCGACATCAAGACTGCCGAGACCTACCACAGCAATTTTCAGGTATGGGAGTCCCGTTGCCGCGACCCGCGTTATCTGTCGAAGCTGACCCTGGGGCAGTTCGGTTCGGAGGTGGAACTGGGGCTGCACGACTGGCTGCACATGCGCTGGGCCTCGGTGCCACGGGATCCCTCCAACGGTCAGCCGGTGCCTTTCGCCCGGGATCCGGCGGACTTTTCCGCGCGTTGGTATGCGCCGGAAAACGATTTTCTCGGTGACCCGTTTTCATCCCACGTGAACCCGGTGTTCTGGCACTTCCATGGCTGGATCGACGATCGCCTGGAAGACTGGTTCCGCGCCCACGAGCGTTTCCATCCGGGGGAACTCAGTCGGCTTGAGGTCAATGGCGTGCCCTGGTTCGCCCCTGGGCGCTGGGTTGAAGTCGATGATCCGTGGCTCGGCCCGAGCACCCACGGTTGCAGCACCACGCCGGGATTGCAGGTCGGCAAGTCGGTGGAAATGGACCCGGAAACCATGAAGCTGGCGTTGCGCATCACCTTTGGCACTGATGAAAAGAAACTGGCGGACTTGTTCCGGCGAGTGCCGCAACGGCCGTGGTATGCGCGGAATCTGAAGGTCAAACCGCTGAGGTCGTAAGCCAGGCACTTGTGGCGAGGGAGCTTGCTCCCGCTGGGCCGCGAAGCGGCCCTGAAACCTGCAATCACAACCGACTGCGCAGGTTTTGCGACTGCTGCGCAGTCGAACGGGAGCAAGCTCCCTCGCCACATAGTTTTTGGTGACAGATAACCTCGATCAAAGCACCTGCCACCCCCCACCCAACGCCTTGTACAACGCAATGCTCGCCTGCACCCTCGACAACCGCAGTTGCACATTCGCATCCTGCGCCGCGTACAGCGTGCGCTGTGTCTCCAGCACCGTCAGCCAATCCTCGGCGCCAGCCTGATAGCGGCTTTGCGCGATGTTGAACGCGGCCTGGGCCTGGTCCAGCTCTTCGCGTTGCCACTGCCGCTGCTCATCCAGGCCGCGAATGCTGTTGAGGGCTTTTTCGACATCGGCAAAAGCATTGATGATCGCGCCTCGGTAGGCTTCCAGCAGTTCTTGTTGGCGGGCCGTGGCCTTGTCGCGCTCGGCGCCGAGGCGGCCGTTATTGAAGATCGGTGCGACCAGCCCGGCGGTGAGGTTGTAGAACGGGCTGCGCAGAATATCGCTGGCCGTGTTGGCGCCCGAGCCGATGTCGGCGCTGAGGGTCACGGCGGGCAACATGGCCGCGCGTGCGACCGTGACGTTGGCCTGGGCGGCGGCCAATTGCGCTTCGGCGCGGGCGATGTCCGGGCGGCGGCTGAGCAGTTCGCTGGGCAACCCGGCATCGATGGCAGGCCATTGCAGTTGATCGAAGGATTCGTGGCTGGGCGGCAGTTGCTGAACCGGCCGGCCGAGCAGGGCGGCGAGGCTGATCCGGGCGTCCTCGGCTTGCTGGCGAATCAGCGGCAGTTGCCGTTGTTGCGCCGCCACCAGGCTTTTCTGTTGCGCCAGTTCCAGTGCGGTGGCCGAGCCTGAGTCGAAACGGGTCTGCACCAGTTTCAAAACGTTCTGTGCATTGGCCAGGTTCAGCTCGGCAATGCGACTTTGTTCATCCAGCGACAAGGCTTGCGCGTAGCTGTTGGCCACCCCGCTGAGCAAGGTCAATTCAACCGTGGCCTGATCGAACTCGCTGGCGCGCAGCCCGAATTGCGCATTGTCCCGGGACGCGCGTTTGCCGCCCCAGAAGTCGATTTCGTAACTGGCGCTGAGGTTGGCGTCAAAGTAGTCCACGGCCTTGTTGCTGCTGTCGGCATCGAGTTGGCTATAGCCGTTGCCGCGCAGCAATTTCTGGCGGTTGGCGTTCATGCCGGCCTTGACCTCCGGCAGCTGCGAGCCGCCGGCAATCACCGTGTCGGCCCGGGCCTGATGCACCCGAGCGATGGCGGCGGCCAGGTCATAACCGCCGACGCGGGCCTGTTCGATCAGGCGATCAAGCTGCGGGCTGCCGAACTGCGTCCACCATTGTCGACTCGTCCGGGAGGCACTTTCATCGTGTGGCGATTGCCAGGCCGGCGGTGGTTGAATGCCGCTGTCCGGGCGCGGAGACGGGTGGCTGCATGCGCCGAGTACCAGGCAAAGGGTCAACAGGCTCAGTTGCGGTTTCATAGATCGATCATTCACTGGTAAGGGCCGTGACCGGGTCGAGCCGGGCAGCTTTGCGGGCCGGCATGAAGCCGAAGACAACGCCGGTGATCAGTGCGCAGGCGAAGGCGCCGATGACCGCCGCCAGGGAGAAGGCCACCGCCACTTTGCTGAGCACTAATACGCCACCGACGATCAGCGCCAGGGCGATGCCGGCAATCCCGCCGACCACCGAGAGCATCAGCGCTTCGGTGAGGAACTGGCGCAAAATGTCGCGCTGACGGGCGCCGGTGGCCATGCGGATACCGATCTCCCGGGTCCGTTCGCGCACGGTCATGAGCATGATGTTCATCACGCCGATGCCGCCCACCAGCAGCGAGATCGCCGCAATCGAACCGAGCATCAGCGACAGCGTATTTTGCGTGCGCGCCTCGGCCTGAATCATCGCGGCGTTGTTGGTCAGTTCGAAATCGTGTTTGCCGTCGTGCAGGCGCAGCATCAACTGCTCGATGGCCTTTTCGGTCTCTTTGACCTTGCGCGCATCGGCCGCGGCAATGGCCACGTATTCGGGGTTGTGGGTACCGAACAATCGGACACTGGCGGCCGAGTAGGGCACGGCAATCCGGTTGTCGCTGTCGGAGTCGCCGGAGCTGGCGCCTTTTTCTGCGAGCACACCGACGACCTGAAAGGGCACGTTTTCGATCAAGATATATTGGCCGATGGGGTTGGCGACATCCTTGAGCAACTTGCTGCGCACCTTGTGGCCTATCACCGCGACCGCTGCGGCGTTGCGCTCATCGGCCTCGGTGAAGTAACTGCCCTCGACCACCGGCCAGTTGAAGATCGCCGGAAAGTTGGTGTCATTGCCGCCGACGTAGCTCAGGTGATCGAGATTGCCGAAGCGCACCCCGGCTTCGGCGCCGTTGACCGGCATGATCCGCATGACTTGCGGCAGGCTGGCCAGCGACGCGACGTCATCCAGGGTCACGATGCCGGGCGGCGTGCGTGGATTGGGAGCGGAGCCGCTGAGGTAAATGATGTTCGAGCCGAACGCGCCCATCTGCGCCATGACCTGACGCTTGCTGCCTTCGCCGACCGCCAGCATCACCACCACCGAGGCGACGCCGATGATGATCCCCAACAGCGTCAGGGCGGTGCGGAAGCGGTTGATCCACATCACCCGCCAGGCTGCGTGTACGGCATCCACCAATTCGCCTTTCCAGGCACCGGTGGCCTCGCTGCCTTCGCTCAGCCGCTTGCGCAAATCCACCGCTTGCAGTGCACCGGGATTGGCCGAGGCCTGCACGGCGGGGTTGTCGCGGGCGCTGTCGCTGATGATCAGGCCGTCACGGATTTCGATCACGCGTTTGGCCCGGGCCGCCACGTCGCGGTCGTGGGTGATGAGGATCACCACGTGGCCCTGGCTCGCCAGTTCGTCGAGCAGCGCCATGACCTCGGCGCCGCTGTGGCTGTCGAGGGCGCCGGTGGGTTCGTCGGCGAGGATGATGTGGCCGCCATTCATTAATGCGCGAGCGATGGACACCCGTTGCTGCTGGCCGCCGGAGAGCTGGTGCGGACGGTTGCCGGTGCGCTCGGCCAAGCCCAGACGGTCGAGCAGGGCGGCGGCGCGGGCGTGGCGTTCGGCCGCTGGGGTGCCGGCGTAGATCGCCGGCATCTCGACGTTTTCCTGGGCCGAACCGGACGGAATCAGGTGGTAACCCTGAAACACGAAACCGAATGCCTCGCGACGCAGCCAGGCCAGTTCATCGCTGTCGAGTGCCGCGACATTTTCGCCGGCGAACAGATACTCGCCGGACGTTGGTCGGTCGAGGCAGCCGAGGATGTTCATCAGCGTCGATTTGCCGGAGCCGGAAGCGCCGACGATCGCTACGAACTCCCCGGCGTGGATCGACAGGTCGATGCCGCGCAACACATGAACTTCAGGCGCGTCGCCGCCACCGTAGGATTTACAAATGTCCTGCAGGTCGATCAGAGGCGTTTGCATTCAACCTCCGCTGCCGTCGGCGGGGCCGATCAACAGGTGATCGCCTTCGGCCAGTCCGTCGAGGATCTGCACCCTCAAGCGATCGCTGATGCCGGTGCGCACAGACCGTTGTTCGATCTCACCGTTTTGAGCGACCACTCGAGCCGTTTGACTGTCGGCCTGCGGGCCGCCCTGCAACGCCGCGACCGGCGCGGTAAGGACGTTTTTTGCCTGATTGGAAACGAAGAACACTTGGGCGGTCATTTCCGCCATCAGCGCGTTGTCGGCGTTGTCGACATCCAGCAGCACCGTGTACAGCACCACGCGGGCCGTCCCGCTTTTACTGGAACTGGCCGGACTGCCGCCGCCCTGGCTGGTCTGATCCAGCGGTTTGGGTGGTATCGGCAAAATCTGCCGCACCGTGCTGCTCCAGCGCCGGTTGCCGCCGCTGAGCGTGGTGAACCAGGCGGTCATGCCGGGTTTGACGTGGCCGATGTCAGCCTCCGAGACCTCGGCCCAGACCGTCATCGGCGACAGTTTGGCGATGCGCAGGATCAGCGGCGTTTGTTGCTGGGCGTTGAGGGTCTGGCCTTCGCGGGCATCGAGGGCCACGACCGTTCCGCTCATCGGCGCGTAAATGCGCGTGTAGCCGAGTTCGGCCTGATCGCTGCGCAGGTTGGCCTGGGCCTGGCGGATCTGCGCCTCGAACATGTCGATGCGCGCCTGGGTGGTGCGCAGTTCGGCTTGGGCCGTTTGCACGTCTTCGTCCCGTGTCGCGCCGCCGGCGGCGAGGTTCTGTTGACGCTGATATTTCTGCCGGGCCAGGTCGTGCTGTGCCCGCTGCTCCTGCAGCTGCGCCTTGAGGTTGTCGATGGAAAAACGCCCGGCGTCGAGTTTGGCCTGTTGGGTGGAGGGATCGATTTCCACCAGCAACTGGCCTTCCTTGACCACGTCACCGACCTCCACATGGATCTTGTGGATCTGCCCGGAGGCCTGGGCGCCGACATCGACATACCGCCTCGGTTGCAGGGTTCCCAATGCCGTGACGCTGCTTTCAATGTCGCCGCGCGCGACCTGGACCGTGGCGAACCGGTCACGACCCGCAGGCAAAACCTGCCAGGCCGCGATGGCGATAACGGGGATCAGACAAAGGGCTACAAGCAGGGCGCGTCGGGTGTGACGGGGACGTTTCATGCAGGGTTCCGGCCAAAAGGATTCGGCCCGTCATTCAACTTGCGCGCAAAACCTGGCGACAGCTGAACGCTGTCGGTGGGCCGACAGACACGGGGAGCTGTCCTGTAAACGAGGGAAGGGGCGGGGAATTTAAGCGTTGAGGCTTTGAGTGACAGACAGGTATAGAACAGCACTATTTGGCAGGCAAATGGAAACAGCACTTTAAATCTATATGAGAATTACTATAAATTACACACTCGAAATCGCCATCATCGTGCTACTGCCTACCTGGCGGTCGCGGATCTGGCTCAAGGATAGAAACCGCACCCCCATGCGGCCGGGAGTCATGTTGGAAAACTACTATCGCGAGCTGGTGTGTTTCCTGAACGCCAAGCTAGGCAACCGCCAGGTGGCCGAAGATGTGGTGCATGACGCGTATCTGCGGGTACTGGAGCGTTCCAGCGACACGCCGATCGAGCAACCCCGGGCATTCCTTTATCGCACCGCGCTCAACCTGGTGATCGACGACCACCGACGCAATGCCTTGCGTCAGGTCGAGTCCCTGGACGTGCTCGACAGCGAAGAGCGCTACTTTATCCCTTCGCCTCACAACAGCCTCGATCACGGTCAGCGCCTGGACATGCTCCAGCGCGCGCTGGCGGAGTTGCCACGGCTGTGTCGCGAGAGCTTTCTGTTGCGCAAGATCGAAGGCCTTTCACACCCGCAAATCGCCGAGCACCTGGGGATTTCCAAGGCGCTGGTGGAAAAGCACATCGTCAACGCCATGAAGCATTGCCGGGTGCGCATGCGCCAGTGGGACGTCGCTTGAATCGGCCACGTTAAATTTTTTTTCATTGTCCTCGTTCCTATTCAACAGACGATCTGCTGGCGCGAGAGGCCGGTCAGGTCACCCAGGCTTTATCCCCGCCGCTGCGGGGTTTATCCAGAGGACACTGGAAATGACACAGGCAATTGCATCGCCCATCGTTCACGACCTGATCGGCGTCGGTTTCGGCCCTTCGAACCTGGCCCTGGCCATCGCCCTGCAAGAGCGCGGGCCGAGCCAGGGCGAGCTGGATGTGCTGTTTCTCGACAAGCAGGCGGACTACCGCTGGCACGGCAACACCCTGGTCACCCAGAGCGAACTGCAGATCTCCTTCCTCAAGGACCTGGTGACGCTGCGCAACCCGACCAGCCCGTATTCCTTCGTCAACTACCTCAAGCACCACGGTCGTCTGGTGGACTTCATCAACCTCGGCACCTTCTATCCGTGTCGCATGGAGTACAACGACTACCTGCGTTGGGTCGCCGGGCAATTTACCGGGCAGAGCCGCTACGGCGAGGAAGTGCTGACCATCGAGCCGGTGCTGCATAACCAGCAGGTCGAGGCTTTGCGGGTAATCTCGCGTGATACTCAGGGTTTGCAGCATGTGCGCACCACCCGTTCGGTGGTGGTCAGCGCCGGCGGTACACCGCGCATTCCCGAAGCGTTCAAGGAATTGAAGGATGACGGTCGGGTGTTCCACCATTCCCAGTATCTGGAGCGCATGGCTACACAACCGTGTGTGAACAACCAACCGATGAGCATCGCAATCATCGGCGGTGGGCAGAGCGCGGCGGAAGCCTTCATCGACCTCAACGACAGCTTCCCGTCGGTGCAGGTGGACATGATCCTGCGCGGCTCAGCCCTCAAACCGGCCGATGACAGCCCCTTCGTCAACGAGGTGTTTTCGCCGGAATTCACCGACCTGGTGTTCCAGCAGGCCAGCAGTGAACGCGAGCGTCTGGTCAACGAGTACCACAACACCAACTATTCGGTGGTGGACATCGACCTGATCGAGCGCATCTACGGGATCTTCTACCGGCAGAAAGTCTCGGGCATTGCGCGGCATGCGTTCCGTACCCTGACCACCGTCGAAAAAGCCACCGCCGCCGAACGCGGTATTGAACTGACTGTGCGCAATAATGCCACCGGAGAAGTCTCGGTTCGTCGTTACGACGCGGTGGTGCTGGCCACCGGTTACGAGCGTCAGATGCACCGCAAACTGTTGGCGCCGCTGGAGCAATACCTGGGTGATTTCGAGGTCGATCGCAATTACAAGCTGATCACCGACGAGCGTTGCAAGGCCGGCATCTACATGCAGGGCTTCTGCCAGGCCAGCCACGGCTTGAGCGACACCTTGTTGTCGATCCTGCCGATCCGCGCCGATGAAATTGCCGGCTCGTTGTATGACCATGACAAAAGTCGTGGGCATGGCCGGTCGGTGAGGGACGTGTTGTTGGCCACTGCCAGCTGAGATTTTGTGGCGAGGGGGCTTGTCGGAACGCCGCACCGCCCCCTCGCCACAGGTTTGCGATCAACCTGAACCCTTCCTGAAGAACCCCGAGATTCCCCCTGCAACACCCCTGCGCAGCGTTTACTCTCTAGATATCGCGGCGTAAGCTTCACGCGTTTTCATCAATTAGCGGAGACCCACAGTGGGTACTTGTTCGAGTGACAGTTGTCGGCCGGTCTCGGTAACCGGCATTTTCCCGGCAAGATAACGCGCAGCCTTTTGTGCCGTTGTCTCGCCGTAAAGCGAGCAGCGGCATCCCGATCGTGGCCGGTTTTGGCCCGACTCCCGACGTCCTCTCATCGACGCTGAACAGCGTGTGATGTTCGACCCCGTGTCGTCATCGCAGCGCCTCGACACGCCTGCTCGACGGTTTCCCGGCTGACCCTGGGGGGCACTGCCATGAACCTGACCTGGCTGAAAGAATTCTTCGCCGGATTCCTGCGTAACCGTCACATCGCCCGGCACTTCCGTCGACTGGCGCTGCTGGAAAGCTTCACCGACACCACGGTCAGCCGTGAAGTCCCGCCGACGCTCGCGCAAACCCTGGTCGCCGCTGCCAACAGCGACACCGGCCAATTGCTGGATAACCTCGGCAGCCACCCTGACGGCCTGACTGAACCCGAGGCCGATGCGCTGCGCGAACAATACGGCCTCAATGAAGTCGAGCACGAGCAACCGCTGCCGTGGTGGACCCACCTGTGGCACTGCTACAAAAATCCGTTCAACCTGCTGCTGACTTTGCTGGCGGTGATCTCCTGGCTGACCGAAGACATGAAAGCCGCCATCGTGATTTTCTCGATGGTGGTGCTCTCGACCTTGCTGCGTTTCTGGCAGGAAACCAAGTCCAACCAGGCCGCCGACGCGCTCAAGGCGATGGTTAGCAACACCGCCACGGTGATGCGTCGGGAGGTGGCGAACAACGGTGCGCAACGCCTTGAATTGCCGATCAAGCAACTGGTGCCGGGTGACCTGATCGTGCTCTCGGCCGGTGACATGATTCCTGCCGATTGCCGAGTGCTCAACGCCAAGGACCTGTTCGTCAGCCAGGCCGCGATGACCGGTGAATCGATGCCGGTGGAAAAATTTCCCCGTCAGCAGGACAACCACACCCACAACCCGCTGGACCTCGACAACATCCTGTTCATGGGCACCAACGTGGTGTCCGGCACGGCGATGGCGCTGATTCTCACCACGGGCAACAACACCTATTTCGGCGCGCTGGCGCAGCGGGTCGGTGCTACCGATCGTGCGCCGACTTCGTTTCAGACCGGGGTCAACAAAGTCAGTTGGTTGCTGATCCGCTTCATGTTTGTCATGGCGCCGCTGGTGTTGTTCATCAACGGCTTCACCAAGGGTGACTGGACCGAAGCGTTGCTGTTCGCGCTGTCGATCGCCGTGGGCCTGACCCCGGAAATGTTGCCGATGATTGTTACCTCGACCCTGGCAAAGGGCGCGGTGTTCCTGTCGCGCAAAAAAGTCATCGTCAAACGCCTCGACGCGATCCAGAACTTCGGCGCCATGGACGTGCTCTGCACCGACAAGACTGGCACGCTGACCCAGGACAAAATCTTCCTCGCGCGCAACGTCGATGTCTGGGGTAACGATTCCGATGACGTGCTGGAAATGGCCTACCTCAACAGCTACTACCAGACCGGCTTGAAAAACCTGCTGGACGTGGCCGTGCTGGAGCACGTGGAAATCCACCGTGAGCTGAAAGTCGGCACGGCGTTTCGCAAGGTCGACGAGATTCCGTTCGACTTCACCCGTCGGCGCATGTCGGTGGTGGTGGCCGAGCGTGATCAGCCGCATCTGCTGATTTGCAAAGGCGCGGTGGAAGAAGTGCTGGCGGTGTGCACCCGGGTGCGCCATGGCGATGCCGACGAGGCGCTGAGCGATGAATTGCTGGCGCGGATTCGCCAGGTCACCGCTACCTTCAATGCCGAAGGCCTGCGGGTGGTGGCGGTCGCGGCGCGGCCGATGATCGAGGGGCGCGACACTTACAGCCTGGCCGATGAACAGGCGCTGACGCTGATCGGTTATGTGGCTTTCCTCGATCCACCGAAAGAAAGCACCGCGCCGGCGCTCAAGGCTCTGGCCGCGCACGGTGTGGCGGTGAAAGTGCTGACCGGCGACAACGAACTGGTGACCGCGAAAATCTGCCGTGAAGTCGGGCTGGAGCAGCAAGGCCTGCTGATGGGCAACGACATCGAACGCATGAGCGACGCCGAGCTGGCGGTGGCGGTGGAGACCACCAACGTCTTCGCCAAACTCACGCCGTCGCACAAGGAACGCATCGTCCGCCTGCTCAAGGGCAACGGTCACGTGGTCGGTTTCATGGGCGACGGCATCAACGATGCGCCAGCCCTGCGCACTGCCGACATCGGCATTTCAGTGGACAGCGCGGTGGACATTGCAAAGGAAGCGGCAGACATCATCCTTCTGGAAAAGAGTCTGATGGTGCTGGAGGAGGGCGTGCTGGAAGGGCGGCGTACCTTCGCCAACATGCTCAAGTACATCAAAATGACTGCCAGCTCGAACTTCGGCAATGTGTTTTCGGTGCTGGTGGCCAGTGCGTTCATTCCGTTTCTGCCCATGCTGCCGATGCACCTGCTGGTGCAGAACCTGCTCTACGACATTTCGCAGATCGCCATCCCGTTCGATAACGTCGATGAAGACATGCTGAAACAACCCCAACGCTGGCAGCCAGCGGACGTCGGACGCTTCATGCTGTTTTTCGGCCCGATCAGTTCGATCTTCGACATCAGCACCTTTGCGTTGATGTGGTACGTGTTCGATGCCAACACCCCGGACCACCAGACCCTGTTCCAGTCCGGCTGGTTCGTGGTCGGGCTGCTGACCCAGACGCTGATCGTGCACATGATCCGTACGCCGAAGGTTCCGTTCCTGCAAAGCCGCGCCGCCATGCCGCTGTTGGTGATGACCGGCGTCATCATGGCCGTGGGGATTTTCCTGCCGATGGGGCCGCTGGCGCATTACTTCAAACTGCAGGCGCTGCCGTCGCTGTATTTTGTGTTCCTGCCGGTGATTCTGCTGGCGTACATGGCACTGACCCAGGCGGTGAAAGGTTTCTATATCCGTAGGTTTGGCTGGCAGTAAACCGGCTTCGGCAGTTCCTGCAGAGGAGCTGCCGAAGGTTACGATCTTATATTTGGGAAATTTCCTACAGGTCAGGAGGACGAATCTGTCCTGTTGATTCATCTCCAGTCGCCACTATGCCGATCTTCAGGTCTGCGAAGTGATGAATGGAAGATGACCTCCCCACGTATTCTGGTACTGGAAAATCATGGGTTTGCACGCAGCGTGACGGTCAAGCTGCTGCAGCGCCTGGGTGTGCGTGATGTGGTGCAAGCCAGTGACGGCGAGCAGGCACTGGTGCAAATGCATTTGTCCGGCGGGGTCGATATCGTCCTGTGCGACCTTGCCGACAAAGGCCTCGATTGCCTGGAGTTCCTGAGCTACGCCAGTCAGGCCGGCATGGTGCGCGCGGTTGTGTTGTGCAGTGAGCTACGGCCGGAACTGCAACGCACACTGGGACAAATGGGTTCGCTGTCGGGGTTGCAGCTACTCGGCGTCATCAAGCAACCGATTCAGTTGCGGGCTTTGCACCGGGTGCTTCACCGTTACCGGGTACCTCACCCGGTGATGGAAACGCAGGCATTGCCCAGCGAGTTGCCCAGCGAAGAGGAAGTCCGTCGCGGGTTGGCGCTGGGGGAATTTCGTGCCTGGTTTCAACCAAAATTTGTCATGACCACGGGTACCATCGCCGGTGCCGAAGCGCTGGTGCGTTGGGAGCATCCGGCCAAAGGGGTATTGCTGCCAGGGGAGTTTCTCGCGGCAGTGCTGGCCTACGATCTGATCGATCAGATGTTCAAACAGCTTCTGGAACAGGGTTTGAGCCTGCTCGGAATCGTGCGTCGCCAGGGGTTGTCCCTGGAACTGTCATTCAACCTGCACGCCTCGCAACTGGCAGACAGCGATCTGATCGGGCATATCCGCCAGGCACTACAGCGTCATGCATTCCAGGGTTCCAGCTTGCAGTTCGAACTGACCGAAAACGGCCTGCTGGAGGTATCGCCGGCCACCCAGGAAAACCTGTTGCGGCTACGCATGCTGGGTTGCGGCCTGTCGATCGATGATTTCGGCGTCGGCTTTTCATCGCTGAAGCTGCTGTGTCAGTTGCCGTTCAATCAACTCAAGCTCGATGGCGAGTTTGTCCAGCGTCTGCACGAACCGGGCTGTCGTGCCATGGTTGCCAGCACCCTGGCATTGGCGCGCTCGCTGGAAATGCAACTGGTGATCGAGGGCGTCAGCAGCCAGCATATTCGTGATGCGCTGGTCGCCCTGGGCTGCGAGATCGGCCAGGGATTTCACCTGGCCCGGCCCATGACCGGACATGGTTTGCTGCAATGGCTGGCGGCGCCGGGTGATGAAAAATGATGCAACGCGCAAACCTGGCAGAAAAGCCCGAGAAAGTTCCTACACTGCACTCGCGCTGGTGTATTTTTGTGCCACGCGTCGAACGGTCAGTTCTTCCATTGTTGTCTTCGCCATGGACGATCTCGTCACTGGTCAATACCGGTGTGTCTTACAGGGGGTCATATGTTTAAAGCGTTGGTTGTAGACGATCATCCGTTCATTCGTTCGTCGGTCAAGATGCTGCTCAAACAGGAGCACTTCGAGGTGGTCGCCGAGGCCGACAACGGCGCCGACGCGGTGCAGCTGGCCCGAGAACACTCGCCTGACCTGATCATTCTCGATATCGCCATGCCCAAGCTCGATGGACTCGAAGTGATCAGCCGTATCAGTGCGCTGAACCTCAAAAGCAGGATTCTGGTGCTGACTTCGCAGTCGGCGCTGTTTTATTCGATGCGCTGCATGAAAGCCGGAGCCGCCGGTTTCATCTCCAAAACCAACGATCTCGACGAACTGGTCAAGGCGATCAAGGCCGTCATGGACGGCTATAACTTCTTTCCCAATCTGGCCACCAGTTCCGTGCGGCGCAGTGACGTCGAGGCCACGGATCTGGAGCTGATCCAGAAACTGTCCGACCGCGAACTGACCATTTTGCAGCAGTTGTCCAATGGGTTGAGCAACAAGGAAATTGGCGATGCCATGCTGTTGAGCAACAAGACGATCAGCACCTACAAAACCCGGCTGATCGAAAAGCTCAACGTGAAATCGGTGGTGTACCTGGCCGATTTTGCCAAGCGCAATAACCTGATCTGAATGAGCATGTCCTTTCGGAAATGGCTGCTCGCGTTCTCGCTGCTCGGCACCTTGAACACTGCGCTGGCGGCTGCCGTGCCGGTGGAAACCTTGCAGGTACTCGGCCGTTCGACGGTTGACGGCTACAGTGTTCCCCTGGATGAGCAGGACTGGCGTTGGCTGCGCAGCAAAGGCACTTTGCGCCTGGGCGCCTCGGCCCCTGATTACACACCGTTCAGCATCACCGGTAACGGCAATGATTACGAGGGATTGACGGCTGACTATGCGCAATTGCTTGGCCAATTGCTGCACGTGCGCGTCGAGGTGCAGCGCTACGCTTCGCGAGCCGATGTGCTGCAAGCGCTCAAGCTCGGCGAAGTGGATCTGCTGGGAACATCCAACGGCTTTGAAGCGGCGGACCCTGAACTGGTGATGTCCCGACCCTACGCCGATGACCTGCCCACCCTGGTCACCCGGGTAGGCGACAGTCAGAACCTGTCACCGGATCTGGCCGATAAGCAAGTGGCGATGCTCTATCACTACATGCCGCCCGAAGCGGTCAAGGCGTTCTACCCCAAGGCCCACGTGCAGCTCTATCCCTCGACACTCAGCGCAATCGGCGCCGTGGCGTTCGGCAGCGCCGATGTGTACCTGGGGGATTCCATCAGCGCCAACTACCTGATCAACAAGAACTACCTGAACAACGTGCAGCTGGCGGATTTCTCGCGGATGGAAGTGAAGAACTTCGCCTTCGCCCTGGCGCGTGACAATCAGACTCTGCTGCGGATCGTCAATGCTGCGCTGGCGGCGATTCCGGTGGGGGAGCGCATGACCATTCTGCGTCGCTGGAGCGCCGGCGGGACCAGCATGCCGGGGCAGCAGATGCTGCATTTCAGCATTAATGAGCAGCGCTGGATCGACAAGCATCCGCGGCTGCGGGTGGCGATCGATGACAGTTTTCTACCGCTGTCATTTTACAGTCAGGACGGCGAGTTCCGCGGAATCAGCGCCGACGTGCTGGCCAAGGTGGCGTTGCGCACCGGCCTGAAATTCGACGTGCAGCGCGCTCACTCGGTGCCGGAGCTGATCGAACAGATTCGCAGCGGGCAGACAGACCTGCTGATCACCCTGACGCCAAGCGCCGAGCGTGAAGGGACGCTGCGCTTCACTCGGCCTTACCTGAGCACACCTTTTGTATTGGTCAGCCGTATCGGCGCTGACAGTCCTGCCACCCTCGATGACATGGCGGGCAAACGGCTGGCAGTGATTCGTGGCAACCCGGTGCGCGATCTGTTGATCGAGGACTATCCGCGAGTGGCGCTGGTGGATGCCGACAATGCTCAACAGGCGATGGCGCTGGTGGCAAACGGTCAGGCCGACGCGGCGGTCAATTCGCTGATTACTGCGCGCTACATGATTTCGCGCCAGTACCGCGACCGCTTGCGCGTCACCAGCACCGTCGGCACCCAGTCGGCGCGGGTGGCCTTTGCGACCGCACGGGGTTCGCTGGAGTTGTACTCGATTCTCGACAAGGCGCTGCTGAGCATCGCGCCGGAAGAAATGGATGAGGTGACCAACCGTTGGCGCAGTGAAGTGGTGGTCGATGACAGTTATTGGCTGCGCCATCGTACCGCGATCATTCAGGGATTTGCCCTGGCGGCGATATTACTGCTGGTGGCGCTGGGCTGGATCGCCTATTTGCGATTGTTGATGCGCAAGCGTCGGCAAGCGGAAATCGCCCTCAATGATCAACTGGAATTCATGCGGGTATTGATCGACGGTACGCCGCACCCGATTTATGTGCGTGATCGCGAGGGGCGCCTGCTGATCTGCAACGCCGGTTACTTGCAGGTGTTTGGCGTCGAGCGAGAAGCGGTGATCGGCAAGACTGTGGTCGAAGGTGTGCTGAATAACCTCGATGAGGCGACGACCTACCACGACGATTACCTGCAAGTGATGCGCGAAGGCCTGCCGCGAGTGCAGGATCGCAGCCTGACCATGGCCGACAAAGTGCTGACTATTTATCACTGGATGCTGCCGTATCGCGGTAGTGACGGTGAAGTCAGCGGCATGATTGGAGGCTGGATCGACGTCAGCGAGCGCCAGCGTTTGCTCGAAGAACTGCGCGAGGCCAAGGAGGGCGCCGACGATGCCAACCGGGCCAAGACCACTTTCCTGGCGACCATGAGTCACGAAATCCGCACGCCTATGAATGCGGTGATCGGCATGCTCGAACTGGCCATGAAAAAGGCCGATCAAGGGGTCATGGACCGGTTTGCCATCGAAGTCGCTTCCGGTGCCGCCCGGGGCCTGCTTGACCTGATCGGCGATATCCTCGACATCGCCCGGATCGAATCCGGACGCCTGTCACTGGCGCCGGAGCGGGCCAATCTGCGTGAGTTGGTGGAATCGGTGGCTCGGATCTTCGAAGGCCTGGCGCGGCAGAAGCAGTTGCGTCTGGTGCTGGAGCTGGACGCCACGGTCAATCGCGATGTGCTGATCGATCCGTTGCGGTTCAAGCAGGTGGTGTCGAACCTGATGAGCAACGCGATCAAGTTCACCAACCAAGGCCAGGTGCGTCTGGTAGTGAATGCGCAGCCGACCGTGGACGATGAGCGCCTGGATATATGCCTGCGGGTCGAGGACACCGGCAGGGGGATCTCCAACGAAGATCAGCAGCGCCTGTTCAGTCCGTTTGCCCAGGCCAGCAACAACGACCAGTCGGCCCGCAGCGGGTCCGGTCTGGGCCTGGTCATCAGCCGCACCCTGTGTGAAATGATGGGCGGCCGCTTGAGCATGAGCAGTGTACTGGGGCAGGGGACGCGGATCGACGTGCAGCTGTCGTTGCCGACCCTGCAACCGTTGGCCGAACCTGCACCAGTGGAGGTCGCCCTCACAATCCCCGGTCGCGCCCTGAACATTCTGGTGATCGACGATTACCCTGCCAATCGCCTGTTGCTGTCGCAGCAGTTGAGTTACCTGGGCCACCGGGTCAAGGACGCCGAAGACGGTGCCCATGGCTTGCGTGCCTGGCGCAGTCAGCCGTTCGACGTGGTGATCACCGATTGCAACATGCCGATCATGAATGGCTATGAACTGGCCCGGGCCATTCGCGAAGAGGAAACGGCGCGCGGCTTGGCGCCGGGGCTGATTCTCGGTTTCACCGCTAATGCCCAACCCGAGGAAGCACAGCGCTGTCGACTCGCGGGCATGGACGATTGCCTGTTCAAGCCTATCAGCCTCAAGGATCTGAACACGCGCCTGGCCTCGGTGACGCCGAATGGGATAGACGTTGCAAGTGCGCAGGAGCACGAGACCCTGAGCGATGACATTGACCTCACCAGCCTTGAGCAATTGACCCGTGGTGACAGCGCGTCGATCAAGAGTCTGCTGGGCGATCTGGCCAGCAGCAACGATGAAGACATGGCGCGCCTGATGCGCCTGTTTACCCAACATGATTTGCCGGGGCTGGCGGATCTGGCGCATCGGGTCAAGGGCGGCGCGCGGATCATCAGGGCCGGTGTATTGATCCAGGCGTGCGAAACGTTGGAGGCAGCCTGCAACGGGCTGGACTCGGCGGTGTTGACCGAAGCGGTCGATGCATTGCAACAGGCGATGGAGCGGTTGGCCGAGCGGTTGGAGGGCTCTCTCGGCTGATCCGGGCGTTTTTCACAGTAGCGAGTTGTGGGAAACGTCCTACAAGTTGCAGGGATTGCGCCTACAGGACGCACACCTTCAAAAGACGATGATCACTTCGTCGCCCAGGCAGATGGCTTGTATCCACCACGACGCTTCCGCGTCTGGCAACCCATCCAGGCTTTCGCGACAGGTTCGAAATCTTACTTTTGGAGTTGTCCCATGAATCGCAAAGCCCTTGCCATCGCTGTACTGGTTTCCGCTACCGGCGCTCAGTTCGCCAACGCTGCCGACGGCACCATCAATTTCAACGGTGAACTGGTCAACCAGACCTGCACCATCGCTGTAGACGGCGTGGTGACCCCGGCCGTTGCAACAGTGACCCTGCCGACCATCTCTACCGGCTTGCTGACGACAGCCGGCCAGGCCGAAGGCCGCACCGGTTTCAACATCCAGCTGAGCAGCTGTGTCGGTACCGCCACCACCGCGGCGGCCTTCTTCAACTCGGGTTCGACCGTTGACCCGGTCAGCGGCAACCTGAACAACATGACGGGCACGGCCACCAACGTGCAGCTGCAATTGGTCGACGCGCAAGGTGGCGCGGTTATCCAGGCGGGTAACACCAACCAGAAGACCAACACCACCCGCAACACCATCGACGCCACCGGCGCGGCCAACATGCCGTATGCCGTCCAGTACTTCGCCACCGGTACCACCACTCCAGGAACCGTGGTCAGCTCCGTGACTTACAACGTCGACTACCAGTAAACCAGGGCCACGACGGCGCGCTCCTGTCCAGGCGGGCAGGGGGCGCGTCAGCGTGCGGTGGATGAGGTGCGTTATGTCTTGTGTCAAAACAGTTCGTCGCAGTGTGATGCTGATGCTCGCGACGTTGGTCTGCACCCAGGCCATGGCCGGTGTGGTGATCACCGGGACGCGTCTGGTGTACCCGGCGAGTCAGAAAGAAATCACCGTCAAATTGAACAACAACGGCACGCGGCCGGCCCTGGTGCAATCCTGGGTCGACAGTGGCGATGTGAAGTCCAGCCCCACCAGCTCGAAAGCACCGTTCGTGCTGTCGCCGCCGGTGTCGCGCATCGATCCGGGCAAAGGCCAGAGCCTGCGCCTGATGTTCACCGGCGCAAACTTGCCGGCCAATAAGGAGTCAGTGTTCTGGCTCAATGTGCTGGAGATTCCACCCAAGGCCGAAGGCCCGGCGGACATGAACGTACTGCAGATGGCGTTCCGTTCGCGGATCAAGATTTTCTACCGCCCCGACGGCTTGCCCGGCAACCCGAACGAGGCGCCGCAGCAGGTGCAATGGAAGGTGATTGCGGCGGACGGCGGCTTAGCACTGCAAGCGTTCAACCCGACAGCGTTTCATGTGTCCCAGGTCGAATTGGCGCTGGTTGCGGGCAATCAACGTCATGAGAGTGAAAACGGCATGGTCGGCCCCGGTGAAACCAAAGTCTTTGCTGTACCGACGCTCAAGTCGATGCCCGGTGCAACGGCTCAGGTCGAGTTCAATGCGATCAACGACTACGGCGCTTTGATGCCAACCAAACAACCGCTCAAGCCTTGATTCCTTCGCGAACGTTCTAGCGCACGAGTAACTTATGACGACTTTTCCAAGCCAGGGGGCTCGCCCGCAGGCACGCCCTCGCTTTGCCCTGAATCCGCTGACGGTCTTGATCCTCAAGACGCTGGCGAGTGTCACAGGTGTATTGGCGGCCCAGACGGCTTTGGCTGAAGACGTGCAGTTCAACGACGCATTCTTGCCCGAGGACTCGCGCAGCCTTGACCTGACCCAATATCAGCAAGGCAACCCGGTGTTGCCCGGTGAGTACCGCGCAGACGTGGCGGTCAACGGTAAACTGGTCAATCGCCAGGACATTCGCATCAATGCCGAGGCCGACGGCAGCCGCCCGACCGTGTGTTTCAGCCGCGGCTTGCTGGAGCTGATCGGCGTGGACCTGCGTCGGCTGTCGCCTGAGGCCACCTTGAGTGTGGAAAGCGGCGCGTCGTGTCTGGACATTGCGCAGTTGATCGAAGGCGCCAGTGCGAACTTTTCGCCGTCTAGCCAGCAATTGGATGTCAGCATCCCGCAGATCGCCCTGCGCCGTGATGCCCGGGGTTACGTCAGCCCCGAGCTGTGGGATCGCGGCGTTACCGCCGGGACGCTGAGCTATAACTTCAACGCTAACCACAACAAGACCGACAGCGGCAATTATGACTCGGCCTACCTGGGCCTGAATGCCGGGTTGAACCTCGGTGACTGGCGTCTGCGTCATAACGGCTCGGCGAGCTGGGACAAGCAGACCGGTCAGGCTTATCAAGTGTTGAACACCTACGCCCAGCGCGATATCACCTCGCTCAAGAGCCAGTTGACGGTGGGCGAGGCCAACACCAGTGGCGAGATTTTCGACACCCTGGCCTATCGCGGTGTGCAACTGGGCACCGATGACCGCATGCTGCCCGAGTCCCAGCGTGGTTATGCCCCGGTGATCCGTGGCATTGCCCGCACCAGCGCCCGGGTGGCGGTGCGGCAGGCCGGCAATCTTCTTTTCGAGACCACGGTGGCGCCGGGCGCCTTCGTGATCGATGACCTGTACTCCACCGGCTACGGTGGCGACCTGGAAGTCACTGTCTACGAAGCCGATGGCAGTGAGCAGACATTCATTGTGCCGTTCGCTTCTACCGCGCAGTTGCTGCGCCCCGGCACGTCGCGCTTCAACGTCACCGCCGGTGAAACCCGCAACAACTACATCGACAGTCAGGCAAAACTGTTGCAGGGCACCTATCAACGCGGCTTGAACAATGTCTTCACCGGTTATGGCGGTACTCAGCTCAGTAACGACTATCACTCGGCGCTCGGCGGCCTGGCCTTCAGCACGCCGATCGGTGCCATGGCGGTCGACCTGACCCACGCCCAGACTGATCTGAAAAGCGGCCCGGCGAGTGGTCAGAGTGCGCGTCTGAGCTACAGCAAAAACATCCTCAGCACCGGCAGTAACTTTGCCGTGGCCGCCACGCGCTTCTCCACGGAAAACTACCTGGACTTCAGCAACGCCGTGCAACTGCTCGACGCCGAGCGCAATGGCCTGGACACCAGCCTGTACGGTCGCCCGCGCAGTCGTCTGTCATTGACCGCCAACCAGAGCCTGGGGGACTGGGGCCAGGTGGCGTTCAGCGGTTATACCCAGAATTACTGGAACCTGCCGGGCAGGGATCTTCAGTACCAGTTCAGCTACAACAAACAGGTGCGTTCGGTCAGCTATGGCGTGAGTGCCAACCGCAGCCGTATCGGTCTGGGCGACATGGATAACAGCTTGCTGTTTACCGTGAGCATGCCCCTGGAATTCGGCTCCACGGTCAACCGTCCGCAACTGTCGGCGCGCGTCATGCGTGACACCAACGGCAACTTCAGCGAGCAGGCGACCCTCAGTGGGACCGCCGGTGAAGATCGTCAGTACAACTATGGCGTCACCGGCGGCCACGATGGCGCGACGCGTACCAATAGCACCTCGGTCAACGGTCAGTACATCGGCCCGAAAGCCATCGTCGGCGCAACAGTCAGCCGTGGCGAGGGTTACGACAGCCTGTCACTCAATGCCAGCGGCAGTGTGGTGGCTCACCCGAACGGCGTGACTCTGACCCCTTACCGCGGCGAAACCATGGCGGTGATCACGGCCGAAGGCGCCGAGGGCGCGAAAGTGGTCGGCTTCCCGGGCCTGAGACTCGACGGTCGCGGCAATGCGGTGGTGCCGTACTTGCGGCCTTATGAATTGAACGAAGTGGCGATCGATCCGCTGGGCACCTCCATGGATGTCGAACTGACCGAAACCAGTCAGCAAGTAGCGCCGCGGGCCGGTGCCGTGGTGGCGTTGAAATACGGCACCAACAATGGTCAGGCGTTGTTGCTCAACGTGACGTTGGCTGACGGCAGCCCGCTGCCGTTCGGCGCCGGTGTGGTCGATGACCGTGGTGTGTCGGTGGGTGTGGTCGGGCAGGGCGGACAGCTCTATGCCCGGGTCAAGGAAGACGCGCGCCGGCTGTTGATCAGTTGGGGCACTCAGGCCGGTCAGCAATGTGCGCTGCCGTTGCCACCCGGCAACAGCGCCGGCCAGCAACTGCGTCAGGTGGACGCGGTGTGCGCGGTCGCTCAATCAGACAATCGCGTTGCTTCTGTGAACAGCGCACAGGGGATCAAGTGATGAAGAAGATGCGAATGTTCAAGTCGAGTGGGGCGGTACTGGGGTTGTCGTTGGTAGCGGGGATGGCGATGGCTGATTGTCAGTTCACGCAAGGCGCTCCTGCGTTCAATACCATGCAGCTGCTGGGCGGCAGTATCACTGTTGGACGAGATGTTCCGCTGGGAGCTGAAGTCTATCGGCAGACCTTTCAAGTCCCGGCCAGTACCGTAATCACTTGTACAGTTGCAAGCGCAAACATACAGCGTATCCGCACATTACCGGTGACTCCGTTGCCTTTATCCAGTTGGACCGGCTCGCCGTGGGGAGGGCATGTTTACCAGACCGGAGTCCCTGGTATCGGCGTAGCTGTCTGGTTCTCCGGTAGGGCATTACCGTCCACTGAGAATTATGGGAACTGTGGGGGCGGGACAGTTAACTGTAATTGGACAGGTGTTCAAGGAGCGATGTCCTATGACTTGTCTTTTATCAAGATTGGTGACGTATCCCCCGGCACTATTCAGGGGGCTTCTTTGCCGACCATGGATCAGAAATGGGTTAGTACCAACACTCTTGATATGCAGCGTGTAAACGTCTCAGGCAGCTTGAATGTCGTGTCCCGGACCTGCTCGACTCCGGATGTACCGGTGCCTATGGGCACCTACATGCTCAGCGAGTTCTCGGGCAAAAACAGCTTTACACCCTGGAAGGATTTCTCCATTGCGCTGAATAACTGTCCTGCCTTCAATGGTTACTATCAGGACACTGGGCCACGCTGGTTGAATGATGGCACCACTAACAACCTGGACTCGCGCAAAAATAACGTACTGCAAGTGCGCCTGGACCCGACCCGAGCGGCGATCACTCCTAACCTGGGAATCATGAGTCTTAACCCCAGCGCCCCCGGCGACGATCCGGCGGCGACCGGTGTCGGTCTGCAAGTGGCCGACAAAGATGGCACACCGTTGCCGTTGGCCACGTTGCGCGCCAGCGGCATCACACCCAGGCCGCAGGAAGGCGGCAGTTACACCATCCCGTTGAAGGCGCGCTACATCCAGACCGGCGACAGCATCACTGCCGGCCCGGCCAATGCCACCGCGACTTTCACCATCAATTACTACTGACCGTTGTTTTGTTTGAGTTCACTTCACTGTTAGGAGCGTTAGATGACTATTGAACGTATGTTTTGCCGTGCGCGTGTTTCAGCGTGCCTGTTGATCATGACCGGGGCCTTGAGTGCTTGCGCCAGTGCGCCGATTCCCGAGCAACAGATAACGCTGTCCAGGGATGCGCTGACTCGCGCGGTGTCTGCCGAGGCGACGCAATATGCGCCATTGGAAATGAAGTCTGCTCAGGACAAAAACCTGCTGATGGAACGTGCTCTTGGCGAGAAAAACTATACCCAGGCCAAAACCCTGGCCGAGCAAGTCGAAGCCGACGCCAACCTCGCCGAGCGCAAGGCCCGGGCCTTGAAATGGCAGCGGCAATTGACCGATGCCCGTAACGGTATCCAGGTGCTCAAGCAAGAAATGCTGCAAGACCCGGCCACCGGCTTCAATCCACCGTCCAGTGCTCAATAAGGAGCCGACCATGCGTACTTCTCTGCTGTTGCCTGCCGTATCCGTCGTGGGCCTGATGCTTGCCGGTTGCGCCACACCGCCGGAAAACCCACAACTGTTGCAGGCCCGCGATCATTTCAGTGCCCTGCAAAGCAAACCGGAATCGAACACCCTGGCGGCCATCGAAACCAAGGATGCATTTGCTGCGCTGAACAAGGCTGACCAGGCCTCGCTCGTCGATCGCAAGGCTCCACAGGTCGAGCAATTGGCGTACCTGGCAAGCCAGAAAATCGCCCTGGCGGAACAAACCATTGCCGGGCGCAAAGCCGAAGCCGATCTGAAAAACATTGATGCCGAACGCACCCGAGTGCAACTCGACGTGCGCACTCAGCAACTCAAGGCATTGCAAGCGTTGAAGGCCAAAAAGACCGAGCGAGGAGAGGTGGTCACCTTCGGTGACGTGCTGTTCGATACAGGCAAGGCCGACCTGAAGTACGGCAGCCAGCGCAATTTCCAGAAGCTGGCGCAGTACCTGTCCGACAACCCGGAGCGCAAGGTACGCATCGAAGGCTTTACCGATGATGTGGGCAGCGATGCCTTCAACCAGCGTCTGTCTGAGCGTCGCGCCGATGCGGTGGCCTTTGCTCTCAAGCAAATGGGCATCGGTGCAGAGCGTTTGATTACCACGGGCTATGGCAAGCAATACCCCATTGCTGATAACGGCAACGCACAATCCCGGCAGATGAATCGTCGTGTGGAAGTAATTATTTCCTACGGTGCTACCGCTGTCGGGTCTCGTAACTAGCCCATGATCGCGAGCTTCAAGTGAGCTCGCCTTTATGCTCTGGAGTGTCGTACCCGGGTTGTCCGTACTTGGGTTATCGCTACCTTTGGCAAGCCAGGCAGGTCGATCGGATAACCGGGCCTGCTTGCTCACTTTCGGCTTTTCATGGGCCGAGCGTTGAAATGTTGCTTGAGAAAATTCCTACAATTTTTCAGACGTTTCCTAAATAGTCTGCCCTTCATGTCATGGACAATCGTCCTGCCTATCTACAGACGAGACGACCTCCATGCCTATCCTGCCGCTTCGTGTCCTGGTGCTTGAAGACCATCCCTTCCAGCGTTCCGTGGCCGTGAACATGCTCCGTTCGTCAGGTTGCCGCGAGGTCTTCGAAGCCAGTGACGGTGCTCAGGCATTGGCCGTTCTGCAAGCGCACGGCCCGGTGGATATCGCCCTTTGTGATTTGCAGATGGAAGGCATGGACGGCCTGGAGTTTTTGCAGCGGGTCGGCGCGTCGGGGCAGGTGAAGTCGATCATCATCAGCAGTTCGCTTTCAGCCGATCTGCGTCGGGCGGTGCATCAAATTGTTTCCCTGCTGGGCCTGGCATTGCTGGGTGATGTCGGCAAGCCTCTGCATGCGCAAGTGCTGGAGCATCTATTGAAAAAATATGTTCACGGCCCGACCACCGAGCACCTGTCGTCGCCCCCCGTGGAGCTGGCCACCGAGCAAGACGTGCGACAGGCATTGGCCGAGCAGCAATTGCAACCCTGGTATCAACCCAAATTCAACCTGCTGACCGGTGAAGTTTGTGGCGTCGAGGTGCTCTGTCGCTGGCTGCATCCATTGCGGGGGGTTATTTCACCCGCGATGTTCATGCCGATCCTGGAGCGCTGCGGGTTGATGGACGAGTTGCTGTTCTCTCAACTGGATCAGGCGTTGCGGTTGCAGCGACATGCCAGGCATCGCGGTTTCGCGCTGGATATGGCGTTCAACCTGCAAGCGCTGCAATTGGCCAACAGCGAGCTGACTTCAACCATCAAAGGCATTCTGGCGGGGCATTCGGCTTCCGGTTCCAGCCTGACTTTCGAACTGACCGAAAGTGGCCTGCTGGAAGCGCCGGCCACCAGTCTGGAAAGCCTGGTGCGTTTGCGGATGATGGGCTGCCGATTGTCGATCGACGATTTCGGCGCCGGATTCTCATCACTGCAGCGCCTGTGTCAGTTGCCGTTCAACGAGATCAAGCTCGACGCCGAATTCGTCCGTACCCTGGAACACGAGCCACGCTGCCGGGCGGTGATCAGCAGCACTTTGGCGCTAGGCGAGACCCTCGGCATGACGGTAGTGATTGAAGGCATCGAGACCGACGCGCAGCGCCAGCAGTTGCTGGAATTGGGGTGCACACAAGGTCAGGGCTATTGGTATGCGCGGCCAATGAGCGGGGAGGACCTGCTGAACTGGTTGCAACTGCGTGGCGAAAGCCGATCCCTTTCCTGAGCGCTACGTGCTTTGGGGGATAGGTCGCGTAATTTTTAGGAAGAGTCCTACAGAACATTTCGTGGGCCTTCCGTAGCCTTGCCGCCTCACTCATCAGCCATAGACCTGGAGGCCCGCGATGATCAACAAAGCCTTGCGCATCCTGATCGCCGACGAACAGCATTTTCACCGGATGAAAACCGAGCGGTTGTTCAATCAGCTCGGTTATTACCGAGTGGCACCGGTGCAAAACCTCGCCGACATGCTGAACCTGGTCGAGTACGGTTGTGAGCCGTTCGACCTGGTGCTCATCAATGCCTCTCTGGCGGCAGGGGCATTGGATTTGTCCGGGTTCTTCCGCGATAACCGCCAGGTTCACCACGCCTTGATCTACGACGACCACGCGACGATGCCGGATTTGGCAGCCATTCGACGGCTGATGGCGCACATCGATCTGTCTGTGTATGAAGCTGCACCGCTTCTGGATCACGAGCGGAGTCGCCAACGGATTGGCTGAGTTCAGGGTTACCGTTCGTCGCTACTATCATTTCTGACAGGTACATTTTTTCTGCTTTCCATGCAAAAGTCATCGCGTAGCCGCTGCGTCTATCCCGGCGGTTAGCGGCGGGCAATCGTTGAGTTTTTGCAAAGGAATTGCCATGAAGAAAGCGCTGCTTGTGGACGATCATCCGGTGATACGCGCCGCAGTCAGACTTGTACTCGAGCGGGAGGGTTTCAACCACTTCTATGAGGCGTCCAGTGTTGGCGAGGCCTTGTCGATACTTCGTGAGCATGCAGTCGATCTGGTGGTACTGGATCTGGTGATGCCCGGTGGTGATGGGCTGGAGCTGCTGAGCCGGATCAAGGCCAATGATTGGTTATGTCTGGTATTGGTTTTCACCTCCCTGGATCCGCTGTTTTTTCAAGAGCGTTGCATGCGCGCTGGGGCCATGGCGTACGTCGCCAAGACCAACGACTTGAATCAATTGCAAAAAGCCGCGCACGCAGTCATGGCCAACTACACCTTTTTCGTCCGACTGCCTTCGGTGTCGCAGGACCCCCTGCAACGCAGCGAGAAAGAGATGATCGACAAACTTTCCAACCGCGAACTGACGATCCTGCGGTATTTGGCTCAGGGCATGAGTAACAAGGCTATCGCCGAGCTTATGCACCTGAGTCACAAGACCGTCAGCACCTACAAGACCCGTTTGGTCGAAAAACTGGGGGTGAATGCAGCAGTGCACCTGCGCGATTTCGCCAAGCGCAATCATCTGATCTGAGTGAACCCGACCGTGCGCATCTTCCTGTGGGCGTTGATGTTGTGCCTTGCAACGCAGGTTTCCCCTGCGATGGCCGACGAGCCGCACCCGCTGCGTCTGCTGGGACGTTCCACAGTGGAGAGTTTCCAGGTCAAGCTGGATGAAAAGGACTGGCGATGGCTGCGCGATAAACGGGTTCTGCGCCTGGGGGTGACGGGGCTCGACTACCCGCCATTCGAGGTGACGCGCCACAGCGATGAGCTGGAGGGTATCACGGCCGATTACGCCGAACTGTTGGGGCAACTGCTGCATGTCAGGATCGAGGTGCTGCGGTATGCCACCCGTGAAGTCGCCATGGACGCCCTCAAGCGCCATGAGCTGGATCTGCTCGGAACATCGAACAACTTCGAGGCGGCCGATCCGTCGCTGACCAGATCCCGGGCCTATGCCGAAGATCAGCCGATGCTGGCCACTCGGCTGGACGAGCGTATGCCTGTCGATCTTGCCGGCAAATGTATTGCCATGGTTGAAGACTATTTGCAGGCGCAGGCGGTTGAAGATTTCTATCCCGACGCTCACTTGCGGCGTTACCCCTCGACCCTTGACGCGCTCGGGGCCGTGGCGTTCGATCAGTGCGATGTGTACCTGGGCGACTTCATCAGCGCCAATTACCTGATCAACAACAATTACCTCAATAACGTTCATCTGGTGGGGCCTTCCGGTCTGGATGCCAACCCGTTTGGCTTCGCTCTGGCATTGGATAACCCGCGTCTGAAAGGCATCGTCGACAAGGCGCTGGCGGCGATCCCCATGGATCAGCGCTTGGCCATCGAGGTGCGCTGGAGTGCGGGCAGGGCCAGTACGATGGGTCAACAACAAGTGCAATTGAGCGCCAACGAGCAACGCTGGCTGGACCGGCATCCGACGGTCACCGTCGGCGCGATCGACGACTTCGCCCCGCTGACATTCTATGACTCCCAAGGTCGGTTGAGCGGGTTGACGGCACAGTTGCTGACGCTGATCAGCCAGCGCAGTGGTTTGACCTTCGAGGTGCAACGCGGCCACTCGCTGGACCGGCAAATCGAGCAACTTCAGGGCGGCGAGATCGACCTGTTGCCAGTGGTCACGCCCAGTACCGAGCGCGAAAACACGTTGCTCTTTACCCGCGCCTACCTCAATAACCCCTTCGTGCTGGTCAGTAAAACGAAAGCGGACAGCCCCAGGACGCTGGATGATCTGGCCGGTAAACGCCTGGCAATTTATCGCGGTCATCCGTTGTTCGGGTTCATTCAGGCCCGGGGGCCGCAGGTGCGCCTGGTTGAGGTGCAAAGTCCGGCCGAGGGCATGGAACGGGTGATCGAGGGACAGGCTGACGCGACGCTCAGTTCATTGATCGTCGCCCGTTACCTGATCGCCCGGCAGTATCGCGAGCAACTGCGTGTCAGCAGCACCGTGGGCGATCAGCCCGCCCGTATCGCCCTGGCCACTGCCCGTGGCGCGCAGGAGTTGCATTCGATTCTGAACAAGGCATTGCTGAGCATTTCGCCGCAGGAAATGGACGAGCTGGTGGCACGTTGGAGCCATGATGTGGTGGTGGATGACAGCTATTGG
Source organism: Pseudomonas sp. DF5 (assembly GCF_058148225.1). Taxonomy (NCBI): domain Bacteria; kingdom Pseudomonadati; phylum Pseudomonadota; class Gammaproteobacteria; order Pseudomonadales; family Pseudomonadaceae; genus Pseudomonas; species Pseudomonas sp. DF5. The sequence continues at coordinate 5,400 of NZ_JBYVYM010000039.1, read as the reverse complement.
CTGCGCCATCGCCAGGGCATTCTTCAGGCCTTTGCCGTGGCGGGCGCCTTGCTGTTGCTCGCCCTGGGCTGGATTGCCTGGCAGCGTCGGCAGATCCGCCAGCGCCAGCAATGGTTGCAGCAATTACAGGACGCCAAGGACGTGGCGGACGACGCCAATCGCGCCAAATCCACCTTTCTGGCGACCATGAGTCATGAGATCCGCACGCCGATGAACGCGCTGATCGGCATGCTCGAACTGGCCTTGAAGCGCGCGGACGAGGGCGTCACCGACCGTTCTGCCATTGAGGTGGCGTCCAGTGCCGGCCAACAATTGTTGGCATTGATCGGCGACATTCTGGATATCGCGCGGATCGAGTCAGGGCATTTATCCCTGACCCCTGAGCGAGCCAATCTGCAGGCGCTGGTGGCGTCGGTGTGTCGGGTTTTCGAAGGCCTTGCACGGCAGAAAGCGCTGGCGTGGCGAATCGATCTGGACGAATACAGCGACTGCGATGTGTTGATCGACCCCATCCGTTTCAAGCAGGTGTTGTCCAATCTGCTGAGCAACGCCATCAAGTTCACCCGTGAGGGTGAAGTGAGCTTGACGCTGCGAGTGGCGCCCGCCATGTCGGGGCATCTGGCGGTCAGCGTGCGCATTAAAGACACCGGCATTGGCATCAGCGCCGTCGACCGGCAACGGCTGTTCAGCCCGTTCAGCCAGGCCGATAACGGCCGACAGTCCGCTCGAAGCGGTTCTGGCCTGGGGTTGGTGATCAGCCGCACCGTGTGCGAAATGATGGGTGGCCGATTGCAACTCGACAGCGTCCTCGGACAGGGCACGCGAGTGGACATTGACCTTGAGCTGACCGCCTTGTCACCGTTGGCTTCCAGTGGCGAGGTGGAGAGCGGGTTGCAGGTGCCGACGCGGGCGCTAACGATTCTGGTAGTCGATGATCACCCGGCCAACCGCTTGTTGCTTTCGCGACAACTGAACCACCTGGGGCATCAGGTTCTGGAGGCCGAGGAGGGCGCGCGGGGGCTTGAGATGTGGCGCGAGCATGGCTTCGATCTGGTCGTTACCGACTGCAATATGCCGATGTTCAGTGGTTATAAGCTGGCGGAAGCCATACGCAAAGAAGAGCGCGCCCAAGGATTGCCACCGACGCTGATTCTGGGGTTTACCGCCAATGCGCAACCCGAGGAGAAGGTCCGATGCGCGGGGGCAGGCATGGACGACTGCCTGTTCAAACCCATCCTGCTGGCGGATTTGAACGCTTGGCTGGCGTCCAGGTTTGCCAGTCAGACGCCAGAGCACATCGATGAAACATCAACGCCCGAGATGGACCTGAGTGGCCTGGAGCAATACGTCGGTGCAGACCGCACGTTGATTGATAGTCTGGTGCGCGAACTGAAGGTGACCAATCGGGTGGATCGGGATGATTTGCTCGAGGCGCACGCCAATGGCAATCACCGTGTGCTGCGCGACCTGGCGCACCGCATAAAGGGCGGTGCGCGCATGGTTCGGGCACAGCGCTTGATCGAGGGCTGCGAGCAACTGGAGCTTGTCATCAACGGGGGAGATCCGGTGCTGCTCAAGCAAGCTGTCGATCGATTGCAGCACGCGATGTCATCACTGGATGAACGCTTGAAGCAACGCTGAAACTCAATCCCATTGTGGTGCAATGCCTTTGGGGCTGGTCAGTCGCTGGCCGCGATCCAGGCCGGCGATCAGCGCCATGTCGGCGTCGCTCAGGGTCAGGGCGCAGGCGCGCAGGTTGCTTTGCAGGTTGGCGCGTTTGGTTGAAGAAGGGATCACCGCATATCCCAGCTGCATGGCCCAAGCCAGGGTGACTTGGGCCGGTGTCGCCTGAAGGCGATCGGCGATCTGCTGGATGACCCGATCTTTCAGCACTTCGCCGTAGGCCAGGGTCATGTAAGAGGTGATCTGGATGCCCTGGCTTTGCGCGAACTCGACGACCTTGCGGTTTTGCAGGTACGGGTGCAGCTCGATCTGGTGGGTGGCAATGTTTTCGGCGCCGACCGCAGCGATGGCTTGCTTCATCAGGTCGACCGTGAAGTTGGACACGCCGATCCGGCGGGTCAGGCCCAGTCGTTTGGCTTCGAGCAGCGCACCCATGAATTCTTCGACCGGCACCTGATCTTCCGGCGACGGCCAGTGGATCAGCGTCAGGTCCAGATAGTCGGTTTGCAGCTTATCCAGGCTCTCTTTGAGGCTATCGATCAACCGGTCTTTGGCGTAATTGGCGACCCAGATTTTGCTGGTGATGAACAACTCTTCACGGGCAATGCCGCTGGCGGCGATGGCCTGGCCGACTTCGGCTTCGTTCTCGTAGATCTGCGCGGTGTCGATGACCCGGTAGCCCAGTTCAAGGCCGGTGCTCACCGAATCGATGACCACCTGACCTTGCAGGCGAAACGTACCAAGACCGAATGCGGGAATAGACATCAATGACTCCGAGGGTTGCAGTGGGAATGGGCGTGAGTATCCCCGGCTGTACCTTTGAGAAAAACCGCTGCCGGGACAAAACACTGTTTACCGCAAATCATGAATGGGATGTTTCAAGGGGCATTGATGGTGTTTGGGCTGATGCCATCGCGAGCAGGCTCGCTTCCGCAGGGAATCTGTGGTGGATACAGATCCAATGTGGGAGCGAGCCTGCTCGCGATGGCCGCGACACGGTTCAGAGTCTTGATCCTAAGCCATATCGCTACGACTGAATTCCTCACCGAGAAAGTCGATCAAGGTGCGCACCGACGGCAGCAGTCCGCGGCGTGAAGGGAAGATCGCATGCACGATCCCGCACTTGGGCGTCCAGCCCGGCACCAGTTCCACCAGTCGGCCGGCGGCCATGTCATCACGCACCACCACTTTGGGCAGGTGGGCGATGCCGATGCCGGCGAGCACCGCGTGACGCAAGGCCAGCAAGTCGTCGGTGACCATTCGCGGGGTATGGCGAATCAGCGCGCTGGCACCGTCGGCGCCAAACAATTCCCACTGATATTCACGCTGCGCGCTACCCCAGTGCACGCTCGGCAAGCCGCTGAGATCTGCCGGCGTGGCCGGTGACGACAGGCGCTGAGCAAACGCCGGGCTCCCCACCAGGCACTGGGTGCTGTTGCCCAGCACCTTCATCACCATGTCGGTGTTTTCCAGCGGCGGAAAACGCACGCGCAGGGCGATGTCGATCCCCTCGTGGATCAGATCGACCCGACGGTTGGTGCTTTCGATGAACAACTCCACCAACGGGTATTTGAGCATGTAGCGGGTGAGCATCGGCCCGACCCAGGTATTCAGCAGCGCGGTAGGACAACTGATGCGCACCACGCCCTGGGGTTCGGAACGGTTGCGTTCGATCAGTTCGGCGGCACTTTCGGCTTCCACCCGCATGGCCAGGCAGCGCTGGTAATAAGCCTGGCCGATTTCGGTCAATGAGCAATGCCGGCTGCTGCGGTGCAGCAAGCGCACACCCAGGCGTTCTTCAAGCTCGGCGATGCGCCGGCTGAGCTTGGATTTGGGCATGTCCAGCGCACGCCCGGCCGGGGCGAAACCGTGATGTTCCACCACTTGGGTGAAGTAATAGAGGGTGTTGAGGTCTTCCACCATCGTTCTCCAAATAGAACGCTAAGGTTGATTTTTGCAGTCTAGCGCACCAAAGGTCACGGTTTTAAGCTTTGTCCATCGCGTCACACAACAGATTCGGAGGCAAAGATGAAAAACATCATCGGTATCTACACCAGCCCGCGACCTCATTGGGTCGGCGACGGTTTTCCGGTTCGCACGCTGTTTTCCTACGACAATCTGGGTAAACACATCAGCCCGTTCCTGCTGCTGGATCACGCAGGCCCCGCCGAATTCACCCCGACCACCGAGCGTCGTGGCGTGGGTCAGCATCCGCACCGCGGGTTCGAAACCGTGACGATCGTCTACAAGGGCGAACTGGAGCACCGCGACTCCACCGGCAGCGGCGGCAAGATCGGCCCCGGCGACGTGCAATGGATGACCGCAGCCTCGGGGATTCTTCATGAAGAGTTCCACTCCGAAGGTTTCGCCAAAACCGGCGGCACCCTGGAAATGGTGCAGCTGTGGGTCAACCTGCCGGCCAGGGACAAGATGGCCGAGCCCGGTTACCAGACGATTCTCGATGGCGACATCCCGCGCCTCCCGCTGAAAAACAACGCCGGCAGCCTGCGCTTGATTGCCGGTGAGTTTGACGGCCACAAAGGCCCGGCACGGACGTTCACGCCGATTGACGTGTGGGATGTGCGCTTGAACGGCGGCAAGTTGCTGACCCTGGATCTGCATGAAGGGCGCAACACCGCAGTGGTGGTGCTGCGCGGCACGGTTCAGGTCAATCAAAAGGAACTGGTGCGTGAAGGGCAGTTGGCGTTGTTCGAACGCAACGGTGATCAGCTCAGCCTGGAAGCCAACAACAACGACGCTGTGGTGCTGCTGCTCAGCGGCGAGCCGATCGACGAACCCATCGTCGGCCACGGTCCGTTTGTGATGAACACCGAACAAGAGATCCACCAGGCCTTCGTCGACTTCCAGTCCGGCCGGTTCGGTCGGATGAGCGGTTGAATTCAATGCAGTACTGCGGCGGGCTTGACTGACTGCGTTCACCCAGCCGCGTTTAAACGAAAAATCAGTGTTCACTTACGCCGGCCCGTTCGGCATCGATTAAAAGCGAGGATTACCCCATGACGACTTCCTACAAACGTCTCGACAAAGATAACGCCGCCGTTCTGCTGGTCGATCATCAGGCAGGTCTGCTGTCGCTGGTGCGCGACATCGACCCGGACCGCTTCAAGAACAACGTGCTGGCCCTGGCCGACCTGGCCAAGTACTTCAAGCTGCCGACGATCCTGACCACCAGTTTTGAAACCGGCCCCAACGGCCCGCTGATGCCGGAACTCAAGGCACTGTTCCCGGACGCGCCCTATATCGCTCGCCCTGGCCAGATCAACGCCTGGGACAACGAAGACTTCGTCAAGGCGATCAAGGCTACTGGCAAGAAACAGTTGATCATCGCCGGTGTGGTGACCGAAGTCTGCGTGGCGTTCCCGGCACTGGCGGCCCTGGCCGAAGGCTTTGAAGTGTTCGTGGTGACCGACGCCTCCGGCACGTTCAACGAACTGACCCGTCAATCGGCATGGGACCGCATGTCGTCATCCGGCGCCCAGCTGATGACCTGGTTCGGCCTGGCTTGTGAGCTGCATCGCGACTGGCGTAACGACGTGGAAGGTCTGGCGACTCTGTTCTCCAATCACATCCCGGACTACCGCAACCTGATGACCAGCTACAACACCCTGACCAACAGCAAGTAACAACCAATGGTGGGAGCGGGCTTGCTCGCGAAGGCTGCTTAACATTCAACAATAATGTTGACTGTTACACCGC
>NZ_JBYVYM010000038.1:0-48443 GCF_058148225.1 Pseudomonas sp. DF5 | reverse complement strand
TATGTTTCAACGGACCGGGTAATCAAGGCCGCCAAAACGAAAAGACCTTGAAAGGGATGGCCGTAAGGGCGAAACCATAAGTAGCCGTTACCGCAGAAATGGATATGTACTCCGTAAGTAAGAGCTTGGTCGGCTATAAGGCCGCCAAGATCAAAACAAGATCCCGGTCCAAACTGACAGAGCCGTCAGTTACCAGTCACGCTCCTGACCGGCGAACAGGTTTATAAAGGAAGGTATAAACCTGACAAAACCAGACCACTCAGCCCGGCGCCCCACTCGCATGCGAATTCAGAAAAAAACCGCCCTGCTCGCCGCCCTTCTGATCATCCTGGCAGCGCTGGGCGTTTGGTACGCCACCAAACCCACCACCGCCAAACTGGCCGCCCCCACCGCCATCCCCGTGCGGGTGATCAGCGTCACTGAAAAAGATGTGCCCCGCTACGTCAGCGGCATCGGCTCGGTGTTGTCCTTGCACAGCGTGGTCGTGCGCCCGCAAATCGACGGCATCCTCACCAAACTGCTGGTCAAGGAAGGCCAACTGGTGAACCAGGGTGACCTGCTGGCCACCCTCGATGACCGCTCGATCCGCGCCAGCCTCGACCAGGCCCGGGCGCAACTGGGCGAAAGCCAGGCGCAACTGCAAGTGGCCCAGGTCAACCTCAAGCGCTACAAATTGCTGAGGGTCGACGACGGCGTGTCCAAGCAGACCTACGACCAGCAACAAGCCCTGGTCAACCAACTCAAAGCCACCGCCCAAGGCAATCAAGCCTCGATCGACGCCGCTCTGGTGCAGCTTTCCTACACACAGATTCGCTCGCCAGTCACCGGTCGCGTTGGTATTCGCACAGTCGATGAAGGCAACTTCCTGCGCATGACCGACACCCAAGGTCTGTTCACGGTGACCCAGATCGACCCGATCGCCGTGGAGTTTTCCCTGCCGCAGCAAATGCTGCCGACTCTGCAAGGCCTGATCAACAATCCACAGCAAGCACCGGTCAAGGCTTACATCGGCGCCGACACTGACGGTGAAACCGGCAACCTGCTGGGCGAAGGTCACCTGACCCTGATCGACAACCAGATCAACGCCAACACCGGCACCATCCGCGCCAAGGCCGAATTCGCCAACCCCGCACAGAAGCTCTGGCCGGGCCTGCTGGTGACGGTAAAGATTCAGACAGCGCTGGATAAAAATGCGCTGGTGGTGCCACCCACGGTCGTACAACGTGGGCTCGATCAACATTTCGTGTACAGGGTCAACGGCGACAAGGTCGAAGCCGTGCAGGTGCAGATGGTCTATCAAGACAGTGGCCAGAACATCATCAAAGGTGTGAAACCGGGCGATGTACTGGTCAGCGACGGCCAATCGAGGCTCAAACCCGGCTCGACCGTGCAAGTACTGACCGAGCCGCCGCAAGTGGTCCAGTCGGAGCCAAAACCATGAAGGGCCACGGTTCCATTTCCGCGTGGTGCATCGATCATCCGGTGGCGACGGTCCTGCTGACCTTTGCCCTTATATTGCTCGGCGTCATCGCCTTCCCGCGGCTATCGATCGCGCCACTGCCGGAAGCAGAATTCCCGACCATTCAGGTGGCCGCGCAGCTGCCCGGCGCCAACCCGGAGACCATGGCCTCGTCGGTGGCCACACCGCTTGAAGTGCAATTCAGCGCGATCCCCGGCGTCACCCAGATGACCTCGAGCAGCGCCTTGGGCTCGACTATCCTGACCCTGCAATTCACCCTCGACAAAAGCATCGACACCGCCGCCCAGGAAGTCCAGGCCGCCATCAACACTGCCGCCGGCAAACTGCCCAAAGACATGCCGAACCTGCCGACCTGGAGGAAGGTCAACCCCGCTGACAGCCCAGTGCTGATCCTCAGCATCAACTCGCCGCAGATGCCTGGCACCGAAGTCAGTGACCTGGTGGAAACCCTGCTCGCCCGTCAGATCAGCCAGATCGACGGTGTAGGCCAAGTCAACATCACCGGTCAGCAACGTCCGGCGATTCGCGTGCAGGCTTCGGCGGACAAGCTCGCCGCCATTGGCCTGACCCTGGCGGACATTCGCCTGGCGATCCAGCAAACAAGCCTCAACCTGGCCAAAGGTGCGTTGTACGGTGAATCGAGCATTTCGACCCTGTCCACCAACGACCAGTTGTTCCACCCCGAGGATTACAGCCAACTCATCGTTTCCTACAAGAACGGCGCGCCAGTTCATCTCAAGGATGTGGCCAAAGTGGTCAACGGTTCGGAAGATGCCTACATTCAGGCCTGGGCTGACGGCCAGCCGGGGGTGAACCTGGTGATTTTCCGGCAACCGGGGGCCAATATCGTCGCGACCGTCGACCGTATTCAAGCGGCCCTGCCGACGCTGGAGGCCATGCTGCCGGCCTCGATGCAGGTCAAGGTGTTGATCGACCGCACCCAGACCATCCGCGCTTCGCTGCATGAAGTGGAAGTCACTCTGCTGATCGCGATCCTGCTGGTGGTGGCCGTGATGGCGCTGTTCCTGCGCCAACTCTCGGCGACCCTGATCGTGACAGCGGTGCTCGGTGTGTCGCTGACCGCCAGTTTCGCCCTGATGTACATCATGGGCTTCAGCCTGAATAACCTGACGCTGGTGGCGATCGTGGTATCCGTCGGGTTTGTGGTCGACGATGCGATTGTGGTGGTGGAGAACATTCACCGGCACCTGGAGGCCGGCGACGGTATGCGCGAGGCGGCGATCAAAGGCGCCGGCGAGATCGGTTTTACCGTGGTCTCGATCAGTTTCTCGCTGGTGGCGGCGTTCATTCCGCTGCTGTTCATGGGCGGCGTGGTCGGGCGGCTGTTCAAGGAGTTCGCCCTGACCGCAACCTCGACCATCCTGATTTCAGTGGTGGTGTCCCTGACCCTGGCACCAACGTTGGCCGCGCTGTTCATGCGTGCGCCGGTGCATCATGCCCACAACAAACCGGGTTTCGGCGAGCGCTTGCTGGCGCTGTACGACAAAGGCCTGCGCCACGCCCTCGCCCATCAGACATTGATGATCGGTGTGTTCAGTCTGTCGCTGGGGTTGGCCATCGCCGGTTACATCTTTATCCCCAAAGGCTTCTTCCCGGTACAGGACACCGGTTTCGTCTTCGGCACCACCGAAGCAGCTGCGGATATTTCCTACAGCGACATGGTGAAAAAACACTTGGCGATGGCCGAAATCGTCGCTGCCGACCCCGCCGTCGAGACGTTCTCCCACTCGGTCGGCGTTGCGGGCAGCAACCAGACCATCGCCAACGGCCGCTTCTGGATTTCGCTGAAAAAACGTGGCGACCGCGATGTGTCCGCCAGCCAGTTCATCGACCGGATTCGCCCGCAACTGATGAAAGTCCCGGGCATCGTGCTGTACCTGCGCGCCGGGCAAGACATCAACCTCAGTTCCGGCCCAAGCCGCGCCCAGTACCAATATGTGCTCAAGAGCAACGACGGTGCCCTCCTGAGTACCTGGACCCAGCGCTTGACGGAAAAACTTCGCAGCAACCCGGCGTTCCGCGACATTTCCAACGACTTGCAACTGGGCGGCAGCATCACCCACATCAGCATCGACCGCAGCGCGGCGGCGCGTTTCGGCCTGACCGCCAGCGATGTCGACGAAGCGCTGTACGACGCCTTCGGCCAACGGCAGGTCAATGAATTCCAGACCCAGACCAACCAATACAATGTGATTCTGGAACTGGACACCAAACAGCGCGGCAAGGCCGAAAGCCTCAACTATTTCTACCTGCGCTCGCCGCTGAGCGGGGAAATGGTGCCGCTGTCGGCCCTGGCGAAATTCGATGCGCCGACCATCGGCCCGTTATCCATCGCTCACGACGGAATGTTCCCGGCGGCCAACCTGTCGTTCAACCTGGCATCCGGCGTGGCGTTGGGTGATGCGGTGATCATGCTCAACCAGGCCAAGGCTGACATCGGTATGCCGGCCGCCATCAGCGGTAATTTCCAGGGCGCGGCCCAGGCGTTCCAGAGTTCGCTGGCCAGCCAGCCGTGGTTGATTCTGGCGGCGTTGGTGGCGGTGTACATCATTCTCGGCGTGCTGTACGAAAGCTTCGTGCATCCGCTGACAATCATCTCGACCCTACCCTCGGCGGGGCTCGGGGCAGTGATCATGCTATGGATCTGCGGCCAGGACTTTTCGATCATGGCGCTGATCGGGCTGGTGCTGCTGATCGGTATCGTCAAGAAGAACGGGATTCTGATGATCGACTTCGCGCTGGATGCCCAGCGCAACCGTGGCCTGCCACCGCTGGAGGCGATCCATGAAGCCTGCCTCACACGGTTCCGGCCGATCATCATGACCACGCTTGCCGCCCTGCTCGGTGCCTTGCCGTTGATGATCGGCTACGGCACCGGCGCCGAACTGCGCCAGCCATTGGGCATCGCGGTGGTCGGCGGTTTGCTGGTGAGCCAGGCGCTGACGCTGTTCACTACTCCAGTCATATACTTGTGGCTTGAGCGGATATTCCATAGACCCACACCAGCACAGCAGCCGGTGCTGGCGACCACAGACTGAGGCGGGGTCATGCGCGTTCTGATTATCGAAGACGAGGAAAAAACCGCGGATTATCTGCACCGCGGTCTGACGGAACAGGGTTACACCGTGGACGTGGCCCGCGATGGCGTCGAAGGCCTGCACCTGGCGCTGGAAACTGACTACGCGGTGATTGTCCTCGACGTCATGCTGCCGGGCCTCGACGGTTTCGGCGTGCTGCGCGCATTGCGTGCGCGCAAGCAAACCCCGGTGATCATGCTCACCGCCCGCGAACGGGTGGAAGACCGCATCAAAGGCCTGCGCGATGGCGCGGACGATTACCTCGGCAAACCGTTTTCCTTCCTCGAACTGGTGGCGCGCCTGCAAGCGCTGACCCGGCGCAGCGGTGGCCACGAGCCGGTGCAGGTGAGCATCGCCGACCTGTGGATAGATTTGCTCAGCCGCAAAGCCACCCGCGCCGGCACCCGCCTGGACCTGACCGCCAAGGAGTTCTCGCTGCTCAGCGTACTGGCGCGGCGACAGGGTGAAATCCTCTCGAAAACCGCCATCGCCGAGATGGTCTGGGACATTAATTTCGACAGCGACGCCAACGTGGTCGAAGTCGCGATCAAACGCCTGCGAGCCAAGCTCGACGGGCCGTTCGACGAGAAATTGCTGCACACCATTCGTGGCATGGGTTATGTGCTGGAGAGCCGTGGTGTCCAGTAACTCCATCGCGCTGCGCCTGAGCGGGATGTTTACGCTGGTGGCGCTGCTGGTGTTCCTGTTGATCGGCGGTGCGCTGTATCAACAGGTCGACAAGGGCTTGGGCCTGCTGCCCGAAGCCGAACTCGACGCCCGCTACAGCGTGCTCGAATCGGCGCTCAACCGTTACGGCACGCCCGAGCATTGGGTGAAGATCAACGCCAAGCTCAAGCTGCTGAGCGAAGAAGACAAACGCATTCGCTTTTGGGTGGTCAGCGGCAATCCCGGTTATGAATACGGCCAACCCGACGCGTCGATCCGCGCGTTCGCACAAGGCCCGTTGGGCATGCGCGACATGGCATTGCCCGACCATCCATACCCGCTGAAAGTGCTGCTGACGCAGCTGCCGGCCAAGGACCAGCGTCCGCCGCTGCGTTTCATGATCGGCATCGACACCGAAACCTTTTACGAGACACAGCACCACTTGCTGATCGCCCTGATCAGCCTGGCGATCATCGGTGTATTGCTGGCCTCGCTACTCGGTTATTGGGTGGCGCGGATCGGCCTCAAACCACTGATCAAGTTGTCGCAGGAAGCCCAACGCCTGGCACCACCGAGGCTGTCCGGGCGCCTGCAATTATCGCCATTGCCCCCGGAGCTCGATCAGTTCGTCAGTTCGTTCAACGCCACCCTGGAACGGGTGGAACAGGCCTACTCGCGGCTGGAATCGTTCAATGCCGACGTGGCCCATGAACTGCGCTCGCCGCTGACCAACCTGATCGGTCAGACCCAGGTTGCACTGACACGCGGGCGTTCAGCCGAACACTATTTCGAAGTGCTGCAATCGAACCTCGAAGAGCTTGAACGGCTGCGCTCGATCATCAACGACATGCTGTTCCTCGCCAGTGCCGACCAGGGCAGCAAGGCCACCCAACTGACGTCCACCTCGCTGGCTGATGAAGTGGCGACGACGCTGGAGTATCTGGATTTCATTCTTGAGGATGCGCAGGTTCAGGTCGAGGTCAGGGGCGATGCGCAGGTGCGCATAGAGATCGCACATCTGCGCCGGGCGTTGATCAACTTGCTGAGCAACGCGGTGCAGCACACCGCGCCTGGGCAAGTGATTCAGGTGCGGATCGAAGTCGAGGAGCATCAGGTAAGCATCGGCGTCACCAACCCGGGGTCGCCGATCGCCAATGAGCATCTGCCGCGCCTGTTCGAGCGCTTCTACCGGGTTGATGCTTCACGCAGTAACAGCGGCAACAACCATGGCCTGGGGTTGGCGATCGTCAAGGCGATTGCGCTGATGCATGGCGGGGATGTGTTTGTGCGCAGTGATCATGGGATGAATACCTTCGGCATTCACCTTCCAGTCTGACAGGATGTCCTTCTGCGCTAAAGGACTGTTGCTTTTACCGCAACAGTCCTTTATGCGATCCACGCTTTTTCCCCTCGCCCAAGCCCCTTATCGTTGCCCCACCGAACAGCACTTGCCAAGCAAGAAGGTTTTGAAGATGTCCAACCGTATGGGTATTGCCAGCGCTTTTATTTTGTCGTCCTTGTTACTGTCTCCGTTCGTCATGGCTGAAGAGTCGCCGACATTCGTCGCGCAAAATGCCGAACGCGCCAAGGCCTACGAACAGTATCAAAGCGAACTGACGGCCAAGGCCCAAGAGGCTGCGCAAACCCCTCAAGCATCGAGCACTCAAGCCCAACCACGGGTTGAGAAAGACAGCTGACCCACACGTATCGCTCTGTTTCCCTCGACACTTTTCATCGGCTCTTCCCTTTGAAAAGTTGTCTTCAAAGCCGCTGCTATCAGCGGCTTTTTTTTTTTCGTTGTGGGAACAGGGCACGGATGATTACCGGGTAATTGTCGACTACCCGCTGAATGTCTTCTACGCTTCAATTAGCAAAAGGCCAGCATGTTTTGCTGGCCTTTTTTGTATCCGGGATTTATACAGACGCGCTGGACGCGACCGGTTTCTGGGACTCTGCCCGATTCTTGTAAAAGCACTTTCATAACGCCTTATTTGCAGAAGTCAGAACCATGAGTGTGAACAGTGCGAAATCCCGCGATCCGATCCGTTCGACACGGTCGGAGCGGCTTCTGGTTCTTAGTAGTGTGTTGTTGGTGATTGCGATACTGAGCATCGTCGCGTTTCTGCTGATCCGTGAACGCGCCAATGCCGAATTGTCCGCCGCTCGCGCCGCCAACAATATCGTGCAATTGATCGACGCCGACGTGCTGCGCAATGTCGAACTCTATGACGTGTCTCTGTTGGGTTTGATCGCTGCCTCCCAGCGCGAAGACCTCAAGAACGTTTCGCCTGCCATTCGCCACCTGGCCTATTTCGACCGCGCCACTGCCGCGCCGTACAAGGGCAACATCTTGTTGCTCGACAACAAGGGCGATGTGATCGCCGACTCGGCCTCGGTGGAGCCCAGAAAGGGTAACTATGCCGATCGCGAATACTTCCAGACCCATATCAACAACCCGGACCCTGGCATGTTCATCAGTCGCCCCTTCAGGGCACGGGCGCCGGAACAGGATTGGCGGATCAGTTTCAGCCGCCGATTGAACGGCACCCAGGGTGAGTTTCTCGGTGTGGCCGAAGCCGCCATGCGCTTGAGCTACTTCGATCAGTTGTTCAACAGTTTGAGCATCGGCCGCGACAGTACGGTCAGCCTGATCAGCAAGGACGGGATTCTCCTGGCCCACCAACCCCGCCTGGCCGAAGAGCTGATCGGCAAGGACTTCAGTAGCCGCCCCAATTTCCAGCGCATCGTCAAGGAAGGCAACGGCAGCTTCACCGGCCTGTCCAGTCGATACAAGGACGAGCGCTTGTACACGTTTTCCAAGGTTGGAAATCTGCCGTTGATTGTTATCGTCGCGCTGTCCAGCGATGAAGTCTTTGCGGCCTGGAAGCGCACTGCGGTGGTGGTCAGCTCGGCGACCATTGCCCTGTGCGCAAGTCTGCTGTGGCTGACCGGGTTACTCTGCCGGGAGCTGCGTCGGCGTCAAAGTGCCGAGCTGGAACTGGCACAACTGGCCGCCACCGACCCCTTGACCGGTCTGGCCAATCGCCGAAGCCTGGATCAGGCCCTGCACCATGAATGGTTTCGTGCCCAGCGTTCCGGTCAGCCGTTGTCGCTGTTGATGATCGATATCGATCACTTCAAGGCGTTCAATGATCGCCACGGCCACCAGGGAGGCGACGATGCCTTGCGCTCGGTGGCCAAGTTGATCGACACCCATGTCCGACGGCCGGCGGACATGGTCGCCCGGTATGGTGGCGAGGAATTTTCAGTGATCCTGGCTGAAACCGACAGCGCCGGCGCCCAACAGATTGCCGAAAAAATCCGTATAGCGGTGGAACAATTGCCGTTGGTGGGAGGTGATGTGTCGCCGATTACTGTCAGTATTGGCATCAGTACCTGGACGACAGCCACCGATATAAGCCTGGAACAGTTGCTGTTTGCAGCGGACAAGGCGCTGTATCAGGCCAAGGAAAACGGACGGAACCGAGTGGTCGTCGGCTGACCATTTGTAGTGGATCGACTGGCCCCTTCATGAGCAAGCCCCACATGGGTGCTTGCTCATGAAGGGGTCAGCCCAGACGCCACAAAAAACCGAAGCATAAAAAAAGGCCACCCGAAGGTAGCCTTTAAAAAACTAGAGAGGTTTTTTGCTTACACGGCCGCAACAGGACGCATGTAAGAGATTGGTGCGGTGCTGGCGTCTTCGAACGTCACGACTTCCCAAGCATCTGTCTGCTCAATCAACTTGCGCAGCAGCTGGTTGTTCAATGCATGTCCGGACTTGAAGCCTTTGAACTCACCAATCAGGCTATTGCCCAGCAGGTAGAGGTCGCCGATTGCATCGAGGATCTTGTGCTTCACGAATTCGTCTTCATAGCGAAGGCCGTCTTCGTTCAGTACACCATCCGCGTCGACCACAATAGCGTTTTCAACGCTGCCGCCGAGTGCGAGGTTGTGCTTGCGCAGGTACTCGATATCACTCATGAAGCCAAAGGTACGCGCGCGGCTGACTTCTTTTACGAACGAAGTGCTGGAAAAATCCACGCTTGCACTTTGTGTGCGGTCACGGAAAACCGGGTGATCGAAATCGATCTCGAAGCTCACTTTGAAACCTTCGAAAGGGACGAAAGTGGCGCGCTTGTCGCCGTCTTCCACTGTCACTTCCCGCAGGATCCGGATGAACTTCTTGGCGGCGTCCTGCTCTTCCAGGCCAGCCGATTGAATCAGGAATACGAAGGGTCCAGCGCTACCATCCATGATCGGGACTTCGGACGCGGAGAGCTCGACGTAGGCGTTATCGATGCCCAGGCCAGCCATGGCCGAGAGCAGGTGCTCCACCGTGTCCACTTTGACGTCACCGTTAACAAGCGTGGTCGACATAGTGGTTTCGCCAACGTTTTCCGCGCGGGCAGGGATCTGCACCACAGGGTCGAGGTCAGCACGACAAAACACAATGCCGGTGTCGACAGGCGCTGGCTTGAGGGTCAGGTAGACCTTCTCCCCGGAGTGCAGGCCGACACCTGTGGCACGGATAATATTCTTCAGGGTGCGTTGTTTAATCATGGCATGGGCCGCTTCAGCGCAAATTGCGAACTGGTATCAACAAAGGCTGGCGATGATAGCAGACCAGACCTTTGCTGAACACCAATCACCCTAATACCCCTGATACATTTCATCAATCGGCCTGACGACGCAGGAAAGCCGGGATGTCCAGGTAGTCCAGATCATCTTGCGGGTTCATCTTCGCGGCAGTCGCAGCACCGGCCTGAGCCTGGTTGCGCATGACGGTAGGACGGTCCAGGTCACGGTAGTTCACCGCAGGCTGTTCCTGACGAACAGGGGCTTGTTGTTGTGGCTGGGAGGCCATCGAGGTGTGAACGGTGTTGTCGATAACCTTCACAGGCTTCTCGATTTTAGCGCCCAGACCCGTGGCAACCACGGTCACGTGCAGCTCGTCGCGCATGTCCGGATCGATAACGGTACCGACCTTGACCATCGCGTGCTCGGAAGCGAAGGCTTCGATGATGCTACCCACGTCGGAGTACTCACCCAGGGACAGGTCAGGACCGGCGGTGATGTTCACCAGGATGCCGCGTGCACCTTGCAGGTTCACGTCTTCGAGCAGCGGGTTGCGGATGGCTGCTTCAGTCGCTTCACGTGCACGGTTCGGACCGCTGGCGCAGCCAGTGCCCATCATCGCCATGCCCATTTCGCTCATCACGGTACGCACGTCGGCGAAGTCGACGTTGATCATGCCCGGACGCTTGATGATGTCGGAGATACCGCGAACGGCACCGGCCAGTACATCGTCGGCCTTGGCGAAAGCCGACAAGAGGCTTGCGTCCTTACCGAGGATGGTCAGCAGCTTCTCGTTGGGAATGGTGATCAACGAGTCGACGCTTTCAGACAGCAGACGGATACCTTCGTCGGCGAGCTGCATGCGCTTGCGGCCTTCGAACGGGAACGGACGAGTCACCACCGCAACGGTGAGGATCCCCATTTCCTTGGCCACTTCGGCGATGATCGGCGCAGCACCGGTACCGGTACCACCGCCCATGCCGGTAGTGATGAACACCATGTTGGTGCCCTGCAGGACTTCGGCAATGCGCTCACGGTCTTCGAGAGCGGCCTGACGACCTACTTCAGGGTTGGCGCCGGCACCCAGACCTTTGGTCACGCCGGTACCCAGTTGCAGGATGGTCCGCGCGCTGATGCTCTTCAGCGCTTGGGCATCAGTGTTGGCGCAGATGAACTCGACGCCTTCAATGTTGCTCTTGACCATGTGATTGACAGCGTTGCCGCCGCCTCCGCCAACACCGATAACTTTAATAACCGGGCTTGCGGGGATGTTGTCTACGAGTTCGAACATTTTCCCTCTCCTTACATTCTCTAGTTTTTTCGCCTACTGCTTTTGAAGCGGTGTTGCGGTAAAGCTTTAGAAATTGCCTTGTACCCAGCTCTTGATGCGATCGAGCAGAGCGGCTTTCGGTTCGTCGTTGCTGTAGCTGTCGCGGCTGCCGATGCCCGAGAACGAAATCCCGTCGGACTGCTTCTGCAGGCCGTACATCAACAGGCCGACGCCGGTGGAATAGATCGGGTTGCGAACCACGTCGTCCAGGCCCTTGACGCCATGGGGCACGCCCAGGCGAACCGGCATGTGGAAGATCTCTTCGGCCAGTTCGACCGCGCCTTCCATCTTCGACGTACCGCCGGTCAGCACGATGCCGGCCGGGATCAGGTCTTCATAGCCGCTGCGACGCAGTTCGGCCTGGATCAGGGTGAACAGCTCGTCGTAACGCGGCTCGACCACTTCGGCCAGGGCCTGGCGGGACAGTTCGCGCGGTGGACGGTCGCCGACACTCGGCACCTTGATGGTTTCACCGGCACCGGCCAGTTTGGCCAGGGCGCAGGCGTAGCGAATCTTGATTTCTTCGGCGTACTGGGTCGGGGTGCGCAACGCCATCGCGATGTCGTTGGTCACCTGGTCGCCCGCAATCGGGATCACTGCGGTGTGACGGATCGCGCCTTCGGTGAAGATCGCGATGTCGGTGGTACCGCCGCCGATGTCCACCAGGCACACGCCCAGCTCTTTCTCGTCGTCGGTCAGGACCGAATACGCGGAAGCCAGTTGCTCAAGAATGATGTCGTCGATTTCCAGGCCGCAGCGGCGCACGCATTTTTCAATGTTCTGTGCGGCGTTGACGGCGCAGGTGACCACGTGAACCTTGGCTTCCAGACGCACGCCGGACATGCCCAGCGGCTCGCGAACGCCTTCCTGGTTATCGATCACATAATCCTGCGGCAGGGTGTGCAGCACGCGCTGGTCAGCCGGGATTGCCACAGCCTGGGCGGCGTCGAGGACGCGTTCAAGGTCGGCGGAGCTGACTTCGCGATCACGAATCGCCACGATGCCGTGGGAGTTCAGGCTGCGGATGTGATTGCCGGCCACGCCGACGAACGCCGAATGGATCCGGCAACCGGCCATCAGCTGCGCTTCTTCAATCGCACGCTGGATCGACTGGACGGTGGACTCGATGTTCACCACTACGCCTTTTTTCAGGCCGCGGGACGGGTGAGTACCGATCCCGACGATTTCGAGCGTGCCGTCGTCCGCAACCTCGCCTACCAGCGCCACCACTTTGGAGGTGCCGATATCGAGACCGACGATCATTTTGCCGCTTTGCACGTTTGCCATGGGTCCTGCCTCTTCTCAATTCTTCGCGACAGCGGGTTGGGCTGTCGTGGGCGCTACAGGTTCTCGCCAGCCAACGGCGAGGCCGTTGGCGTAGCGCAGATCGATGCGCGCAATGTTCGTAATCTGCTCTTTAAGCGTCTTGTCATAGATGGCAATGAAACGGCGCATCTTTTCCACCAGATTGCCGCGTCCCAGCAGCAGTTCGATTCCCGGGCCCGCGCTGCCTGCGCCGGTGGTCAGGAACCAGCTGCCTCGTTCACGCAACTCCAGGCGTGCAATCGAGAAGCCCAACGGCCTGAGCATCTGGCTCAGCACCTGGTATTGCTGCATCACTTGCTGCTGGGCGCGCTGCGGGCCGAACAGCTGTGGCAAGTGTTCATAGTTCGCCAGCTCGCGCGGGGTGAACGCCTGTCCCTGGTTGTTCAACAGCGACTCATCGCCCCAACGGGCCACCGGCAGTTGTTCTTCCAGGCGAATCACTACCTGATCCGGCCACACCCGACGCACTTCGGCGTGGGCAATCCATGGCATCTGTTCAAGCTCGGTGCGCATGCTCGCCAGGTCGATGGTGAAGAAGCTCGACGCCACGTACGGGGCGATCCGCTGCTGCACCGCTTGCTGGCTGATGTAACTCAAGTCGCCCTGCACGGCGATTTTGGTGATCGGCCGGTCGGCGTACGGCAGCAAACGCTGTGCGCCTTCGTAAGTACCGAACCCCAACGCCACCAGCAGTACCGGCCAGAACAGGCTTTTCAGAAAACCAAAGTTGGCTTTCGGCAGGCGCGCGGACATCGGCTCTTTGGCCACCATTCGGCTGGCACCCCGCGGCACCGGCTTGCGGCCGGGCGGTACGGAGGGCTGATGTCTCAGCTGTGCGCCTTGCATGGTATTAACCTCGCGGCTCGATGCTTGCGGCCAAAATCGCCAGAACCAGTTGCTGGAAATCCAGGCCGGCGGCACGGGCCGCCATTGGCACCAGACTGTGATCGGTCATGCCTGGCGCAGTGTTGACTTCCAGGAACCAGAACTGCCCGTCGGCGTCCTGCATCACGTCCGCCCTGCCCCAACCGGCGATACCCAGCGCCTCACAGGCTTTGGCCGTGAGGTCCATGAGTTCCTTTTCTTTGGCGCTGTCCAGGCCGCATGGAATGCGGTACTGGGTATCGTTGGCGATGTACTTGGCGTCGTAGTCGTAGAAACTGTGCGTCGTGCCCAGGGCGATCGGTGGCAACACTTGGTCACGCAGGGTGGCGATGGTGAACTCCGGGCCGTGAATCCATTGCTCGACCAACACTTGCGAATCGTAGGTACTGGCCGCTTTCCACGCCTCGATCAACTCGGGTGCGGAAGTCACTTTGGCCATCCCGATACTGGAACCTTCATGGGCCGGTTTGACGATCAACGGGAAGCCCAGTTCCGTGGCCGCCGAAATACAGTCGGCCTCGCAGCTCAGTACCGCGTGGCGTGGTGTCGGAATGCCGAGGCTGTGCCAGACCTGCTTGGTGCGCAGTTTGTCCATGGCCAGGGCCGAGGCCAGAATGCCGCTGCCGGTGTACGGAATCCCTGCACATTCGAGCAGGCCCTGCATGCTGCCGTCTTCACCGCCACGACCGTGGAGGATGATGAAGGCGCGGTCGATTTTTTCGCTCAGCAGACGCTGCAGCAGGTCATCACCCACATCAATACCGAACGCGTCCACGCCGGCGCTTTGCAGTGCTTCGAGCACCGCGTTACCCGACTTCAGGGACACTTCACGCTCGGCACTCTTGCCGCCGAACAGCACGGCGACGCGACCGAAATCTTTCGGCGCGACAGTGGAGACGAGGTTGGCGTAAGCAGCAGTCATTTCAACTTCCCCTCTACCGGTGCGGCAACGGCTCCGGCGAACAACGGACTGTTCAACAGTTTGGGTGCGAGACCGCCGATATCACCGGCGCCCTGACACAGCAGAATGTCGCCGGCACGCAGCAGCGGCTTGACGATTGGCGCGAGGTCGATGCCGCGCTCGATGTAGATCGGGTCGAGCTGACCGCGCTGACGGATGCTGTTGCACAGCTTGCGACTGTCGGCACCCGGAATCGGCTCTTCGCCGGCCGGATAGACTTCCATCAGCAGCAGCACGTTGGCGTCGGCCAGCACATTGACGAAATCGTCGTACAGGTCGCGGGTGCGGCTGTAGCGGTGCGGCTGGTAAACCATCACCAGACGGCGCTCCGGCCAGCCACCGCGCACGGCTTTGATCACGGCCGCGACTTCGGTCGGGTGGTGACCGTAGTCGTCCACCAGCATCACGTTGCCGCCTTCGACCGGCAGTTCGCCGTACACCTGGAAGCGACGGCCAACACCCTGGAACCCGGACAAGCCCTGGACGATGGCTTCATCGCTGACGCCTTCGTCGGTGGCGATGCAAATGGTCGCCAGCGCGTTCAACACGTTGTGGTTGCCCGGCATGTTCACCGAGACATCCAACGGCTCGCGGTCAGGGCGCAGCACGGTGAAGAACGTCTGCATGCCTTGTTGGCGCACATTGATGGCGCGTACGTCGGCGTCATCGCCGAAGCCGTAAGTGACCGTCGGACGCTTCACCAGCGGGAGGATTTCACGCACCACCGGATCGTCCAGGCACACCACCGCCAAACCGTAGAACGGCAGGTTGTGCAGGAACTCGACGAAGGTTTTCTTCAGCTTGTTGAAGTCGCCGTCGTAGGTCGCCATGTGATCGGCGTCGATGTTGGTGACCACGGCCACCAGCGGCTGCAAGTGCAGGAAGCTGGCATCGCTTTCGTCGGCTTCGGCGATCAGGTAGCGGCTGGTGCCAAGCTGGGCATTGGTGCCCGCGGCATTCAGACGGCCACCGATGACGAACGTCGGGTCCAGGCCACCGGCGGCGAACACCGAGGCGATCAGGCTGGTGGTGGTGGTTTTGCCGTGAGTACCGGCGACGGCGATGCCGTGGCGGTAGCGCATCAGCTCGGCGAGCATCTCGGCACGCGGCACCACCGGAATCCGGCGTTCCAGCGCTGTCGCGACCTCCGGGTTGGACGTGTTGACGGCGCTCGACACCACCAGCACGTCGGCGGCTGCGGCGTTCTCGGCACGGTGGCCGATGAAAATATGCGCACCAAAAGATTCCAGGCGCTCGGTCACCGGCGAAGCTTTCAAGTCGGAACCGGACACTTGATAGCCCAGGTTCAGCAACACTTCGGCGATGCCGCACATGCCCACTCCGCCGATTCCGACGAAGTGGATGCGACGGATGCGGCGCATTTCCGGTTGTGGCATGGCTTTCTTGTTCTCAACCATGGGCCACCTCAAGGCAAGTATCGACCACGTTACGAGTGGCATCGGGTTTGGCCAGGCGGCGTGCCGCGCTGGCCATGTCGTTGAGTCGTTGCGGTTGCATCAAGACCTCTGTCAGGCGAGCGGCAAGGTCCGCTGCACCAGTCGTTCTTTGCGGCATCAGGAAGGCTGCGCCTTCACGGGCCAAATAATCGGCGTTGCGGGTCTGGTGATCGTCGATCGCGTGGGGCAAAGGCACCAACATCGAGGGCAGACCGGCGGCCGCCAGTTCACTGATGGTCAGCGCGCCTGCGCGGCACACCACCAGGTCGGCCCAGCCATAGGCTTGGGCCATGTCTTTGATGAAAGGCTGCACTTGCGCCTCGACGCCAGCCGCGCGATAGCGCTCTGCAGTCACTTCATCGTGGTTTTTGCCAGCCTGATGGAACACGTCCGGGCGCAGGTCGGGGGCGACTTGCGACAGGGCTTCAGGCAGCAACTTGTTCAACGGCTCTGCGCCCAGGCTTCCGCCCAGGATCAGCAAACGCGCCTTGCGACCGGCCAGGGCAGGTCGCGGTGTTTCGAGGAACAGCTCGGTGCGCACCGGGTTACCGGTGGTCCGACGGCTGTCCGACAGGGTAAAGGTGTCGGGGAACGCTTCACAGACTCGGGCGGCCAACGGCACCAGCAACCGATTGGCGGTACCGGCCACGGCGTTCTGCTCGTGAACGATGACCGGCACGCCGGCCAGTCTGGCTGCAACGCCGCCAGGGCCAGTCACAAAACCACCAAAGCCGACCACACAGACTGGCCGCAGCTGACGAATGATCGCCCGCGCCTGCCAGATCGACTTGAGCAACATGACCGGCGCCTTGAGCAGGGACAATTTGCCCTTGCCGCGCAAACCGCTGGCGTGGATCCGATGCAATTCAATACCGGCCGCCGGCACCAGATCGTTTTCGATCCCGCGGGGCGTGCCGAGCCAGTGCACGGTGTAGCCACGGGCCTGGAACTCACGCGCACAGGAAAGTGCCGGGAACACATGGCCCCCGGTGCCGCCAGCCATGATCAGTACGTTAGCGCCCATGGTTCGGCTCCTCGGCGAAGTCGCTCTCATGGAATTCCATTTCTTCGCTGCCCAAATGGGTTCGACTCTCCCACTCGATGCGCAGCAACAAGCCAAGACAGGCACAGCAGATCACCAACGAACTGCCGCCATAACTGAGGAATGGCAGGGTCAGACCTTTGGTCGGCAGCAGGCCGACGTTCACGCCGATGTTGATCAGGAACTGGCCGATCCACAGGAACGACAAACCGTAAGCAACGTAGGCGGCAAAAAACTGTTTGGCTTTCTCGGCCCACAGACCGATGTACATGCCACGAATACACACGAAGACGAACAGCGCCACCGTGCACAAGGAACCCACGGCACCCAGCTCTTCAGCCAGCACCGAAAACACGAAGTCGGTGTGGGCTTCCGGCAGGTAGAACTGTTTCTGCACGCTGTTGCCCAAGCCGACGCCCAGCCATTCGCCGCGACCGAAAGCGATCAAGGCCTGGGAGAGCTGATAGCCGGCACCGAACTGGTCGGCCCACGGATCGGCA
Source organism: Pseudomonas sp. DF5 (assembly GCF_058148225.1). Taxonomy (NCBI): domain Bacteria; kingdom Pseudomonadati; phylum Pseudomonadota; class Gammaproteobacteria; order Pseudomonadales; family Pseudomonadaceae; genus Pseudomonas; species Pseudomonas sp. DF5. Next base: position 31,120 of record NZ_JBYVYM010000038.1, on the reverse strand, counting down.
AAGTTGGTCAGACGCGCCATTCGATACGGCTGCATCTGAATCAACAACACCACCGCCGCGACAGCCAGGACCACCATCAGGGAAAACCGGAACAGGCCGACTCCGCCGAGGAACAGCATTGCCGCCGCCGCCCCCATCATCACGACGGTGGCACCGAAGTCCGGCTCCATCAGCAACAGCCCCGCCATCGGCAGCAGCACGATGAACGGCTTGAAGAAGCCCATCCAGCTTTCACGCACTTCTTTCTGACGGCGCACCAGATAACCGGCGAGGTAGATCACCACGAACACCTTGGCGATCTCGGAAGGCTGAACGTTGAAGAAACTGAAGCCGATCCAGCGCATCGAACCGTTCACTTCCCGACCGATCCCCGGGACGATCACCATCACCAGCAAGCCGAACGCACCAAGCAGCATCAGCCAGCCCAGGCGTTGCCAGGTGGCAATCGGAATCATCATGGTGACGATGCAGGCACCCAGGCCCAGCACAACGTAGATCAGGTGGCGAATCATGTAGTACAGGGCGCTGCCCGACTGCACCGCCCCCACCTCGGTCGACGCCGAGGCAATCATGATCAGCCCCAGGCCGAGCAGTGCCAGGCAACCGGCGAGCATCGGGAAATCGAGGTCGATACCGCGCCCGGTGATCAGCGGCGATGGATACGGCTTGATGATGTTCTTCAAGCTCATGCCAGATCCTCCACGGCGCGGACGAACTGGTGACCACGGTCTTCATAGTTCTTGAACATGTCGAAGCTGGCGCAAGCCGGCGACAGCAGCACCGCGTCGCCCTTTTCGGCGATGGCGCGGCATTGCTCGACCGCTTCGATCAGCGAGCCAACGCGAATCAGTGGCACGGCATCGCCGATGGCCTCACCGATCTTGTCGGAATCACGGCCCATCAAAATGACGGCGCGGCAGTTGGCCGCCACCGGATCACGCAAATCCTTGAATTCGGCGCCCTTGCCATCGCCACCGGCGATCAGCACAAGCTTGCCGTCGATGTCCGCCCCCAGGCCTTCGATGGCCGCCAATGCGGCGCCGACGTTGGTGGCTTTGGAATCGTTGTAATAGCCCACGCCATCGAGGTCGCGGACCCACTGGCAGCGATGCTCGAGCCCGGCGAAATTACGCAGGGCCGAAAGCATGGCGTCGAACGGCAGGCCCACGGCGTGACCCAGCGCCAAGGCCGCCAGGGCGTTGGACTGGTTATGCGCGCCACGAACTTTCAACTCGCGCACCGGCATCAGGTTCTGGAATTCGAAGGCCAGGTATTTCTCGCCGTTCTCTTCTCGAATGCCGAAGGCCTTGAAGTCGGGTTTGTTCAAACCGAAGGTCCAGCACGGCTGACCTTCACCCATCAGCGGACGGCTCAGGGCGTCCTGACGGTTGACCACAAACTGCCTGGCGCCCCGGAAGATCCGGTGCTTGGCCAAGTGGTAGGCCGGCAGGCCGCTGTAGCGGTCCATGTGGTCTTCACTGATGTTGAGCACGGTCGCCACTTCGGCGTTGAGTTGATCGGTGGTTTCGAGCTGGAAGCTCGACAGTTCCATCACGTACAACTCGATGTCGTCGCTGAGCAAATCCAGCGCCGGCGTGCCCAGGTTGCCACCAACAGCGACACGTTTGCCCGCCGCAGCCGCCATTTCGCCGACCAGGGTAGTGACGGTGCTTTTGGCATTGGAACCGGTAATGGCGACAATCGGCGCTTTCGCGTTACGCGCGAACAGCTCGATGTCACCGGACATTTTTACGCCACGGGCGGCGGCAGCCTGCAGGGCCGGGGTCGCCAGCGCCAGGCCGGGGCTCACGTAGAGCTCGTCGGCACGGCACAGGAATTCGACGTCCAGCTCGCCACAACGCACTTCCACGTGCGGATAGTCACGCTTGAGCGTGGCCAGTTCCGGTGGATTTTCCCGCGTATCGGCGACAGCAAACGACACGCCCCGATTCGCCAGGAAGCGAACCAGGGACATGCCGCTCTTGCCGAGGCCGACAACGATGCGGAAGTGGTCAGAAGCGATCAGAGACACTCGTTCTACCTCAGCTTCAGGGTGGCAAGGCCGATCAACACGAGAATCACGGTGATGATCCAGAAACGGACGATCACGCGCGGCTCGGGCCAGCCCTTGAGTTCAAAGTGGTGGTGAATCGGTGCCATGCGGAACACACGGCGACCGGTCAGCTTAAAGGAGGCGACCTGAATGACGACTGACAGGGTCTCCATCACGAACACACCGCCCATGATGAACAGGACGATTTCCTGACGGACGATCACTGCGATGGTGCCCAGGGCCGCACCCAGCGCCAGCGCGCCAACGTCGCCCATGAAGACTTGTGCCGGATAGGTATTGAACCAGAGGAAGCCCAGGCCCGCACCGATCAAGGCGCCGCAGAACACAATCAGCTCACCCGCGCCCGGTACGTAAGGAATCAGCAGGTATTCGGCGAACTTCACGTTACCCGACAGGTAGCAGAAGATCCCCAGGCCGCCGCCGACCATCACGGTGGGCATGATCGCCAGACCGTCGAGGCCGTCGGTCAGGTTGACGGCGTTGCTCGAGCCGACAATCACGAAATAGGTCAGGACGATGAAGCCTGCGCCCAGCGGAATGCTGTAGTCCTTGAGCATCGGCAGGATCAGGGTGGTTTCCACCGGCGTCGCGGCGGTCATATAAAGGAAGATCGCCGCGCCCAGGCCGAAAACCGACTGCCAGAAATACTTCCAGCGGCTCGGAAGGCCGCGGGAGTTTTTCTCGATGACTTTGCGGTAGTCGTCAACCCAGCCGATGGCGCCGAACAGCAGGGTCACCAACAACACGACCCAAACGTAACGGTTGGTCAGGTCAGCCCAAAGCAAGGTGCTGACGCCGATGGAGGAAAGAATCAGCGCGCCGCCCATGGTCGGGGTGCCCGACTTCGACAGGTGCGATTGCGGACCGTCGTTGCGAACGGATTGACCGATCTGACGGTTCTGCAGAGTGCGGATCATCCACGGGCCATAGCACAGCGACAAGACCAGCGCGGTCAGTACACCGAGAATCCCGCGCAGGGTCAGGTACTGAAAGACCGCGAAGCCTTTGTAGAACTGTTGCAGATACTCCGCTAGCAGCAGCAGCATTAATGTTTCTCCAGACTGGTCCCGCACAAAGCGGCAACGATGTTTTCCATCGCAGCGCTGCGCGAGCCCTTGATCAAAAAGGTGGTGTTTGTGTCCTGCTCGGCTTCCAGGGCCTTGATCAGTTCAGCCTGTGTGCTGAAGTGAAAGGCCTGCTCGCCGAAAGCGTTCACGGCGTGAGCCATCATTGGCCCGACGGCGTAAAGCGCGGAAACCTTGCCGCGGGCGTAATCGCCCACATCGCGGTGCCCCTGCTCTGCCCACGCGCCCAACTCGCCGATATCCCCGAGCACCAAAACGGTGCGGCCGGAAAAGCCGGCGAGTATATCAACGGCGGCGCACATAGAGGTGGGGTTCGCGTTGTATGTGTCATCGATTACGCGCATGCCGTTAGGCGCCAGTTGCGCGACGGTGCGTCCCTTGACCGGTTGCACGGCACCAAGGCCGGTGGCGATACCGAATAACGACACACCCAAGGCATGAGCGGCAGCGGCAGCGGCCATGGCATTGGCGACGTTATGGGTGCCGAGCAGATTCAGTTGAACCCGCTCGACACCTACAGGGCTGTGCAGATTGAACGCCGGGCAACCGCGGGCATCGCGGTCCAGATCGCTGGCATAGAAATCGGCGTTGACGTTATTCAGCGCAAAGGTCAGCACTTTGCGACCGGCGGCACGGGTCTTCCAGATATCGAAGGCCTTGTCGTCGAGATTCAGCACGGCGATGCCATCGGCATCCAGCCCTTCGAGAATCTCGCCCTTGGCTTCGACGATTTTTTCCGGCCCGCCGAACTCGCCAACATGGGCGGTCCCGGCGTTGTTGATGATGGCCACGTGGGGCTTGGTCATGGCAACGGTGTAGGCAATCTCGCCAATGCGCGAAGCGCCGAGTTCGATCACCGCGGCGGTGTGTTCCGGCGCCAGTTCGAGCAGGGTCAGCGGTGCGCCGAGGTCATTGTTCAAGTTGCCACGGGTCGCCAGCACCGGACCGCGTGTGCGCAGGATGCTCGCCAGCATTTCCTTGACCGTGGTTTTGCCGCTGGAACCGGTAACGGCCGCGACCGGCTGAGTGAACGCGGCACGGTTGATCGCGCCCAATTGGCCGAGGGCCTGGCGGGTGTCCTTGACCAGCAGTTGCGGCAGCGGGCTGTCAGCCACTTTGCGCTCGACCAGGGCAGCCACTGCGCCTTTGGCGGCGACATCATTCAGGTAGTCATGGCCATCGAAACGCGGGCCGGCCAGAGCGATGAACAATTGGCCGGGCTTGATCGCACGGCTGTCGATACTGACGCCGTCGAAACTGGCATCACCGGCAATCAAACGAGCATTCAGTGCGCCGGTCAGCTCGCTCAGTTTCAAGGCTTTAAGCATGGGCCACCTCCCACGCGGTCAGGGCATGATCAGCCTCGACCAGATCGGAGAAAGCGAGGCGTTCGCCATTGATTTCCTGATAGTCCTCATGACCTTTACCGGCCAGGACAATCACGTCATCCGCCGAAGCGCTGGCGATCAGCTGGGCAATCGCCTGGCCACGGCCGGCGACGAAGGTGACTTTATCCACAGCGGTGAAACCGGCGCGGATGTCGTCGAAAATCGCGGCTGGGTCTTCGGTGCGCGGGTTGTCGTCGGTGACCAGCACACCATCGGCCAGACGCTCCACCACTTCCGCCATCAGCGGACGCTTGCCGCGATCGCGATCACCGCCGCAACCGAACAGGCACAGCAACCGGCCTTTGGCGTGAGGACGCAGGGCCATCAAGACTTTTTCCAGCGCATCCGGCGTGTGGGCGTAATCGACCACCACCAACGGCTGAGTGCCGCCGCCCAGACGCTGCATGCGACCGGCCGGGCCTTCGAGTTTCGGCAGCACGTTGAGGATTTCGTCCAGCGCGTAGTCCAGACCGAGCAAGGCACCGACTGCGGCCAACACGTTGCTCAGGTTGAAACGACCGAGCAAGGTGCTGCGTAAATGGTGTTCGCCTTGGGGCGTGACCAGCGTGGCGCGCACGCCTTCGTCATTGAACTGCGCTTCGCGGCAATACAGGTAAGCGCGGGAGTCTTCCAGGCTGTAAGTGATCAGCCGCGACTCACCCTCATCAGCCGCCAGTTGCCGGCCAAAATCGTCGTCGAGGTTGACCACCCGGCACTTCAGATCATTCCAGGCAAACAACCTGGCCTTGGTTTCGCCATAGGCCTGCATGGTGCCGTGGTAATCCAGATGATCGCGCGACAGGTTGGTCATCACCGCCACATCGAAGGCCAGTGCGGTTACGCGGCCCTGATCCAGCCCATGGGAAGAGACTTCCATGGCCACGGCTTTGGCACCGGCCTTTTTCAGGTCGGCAAGGGTTGCTTGCAGCGCAATCGGGTTCGGCGTGGTGTGCAAGCCGCTTTCCAGCGCGCCATGGAAACCGGAGCCCAGAGTGCCAACGATACCGCAGTGTTGACCGAGCAAATCGAGGGCTTGCGCGACCAATTGGGTCACGCTGGTTTTACCGTTGGTGCCGGTCACGCCGATCAGGTTCATGTGACGGCTCGGGTCGCCGTAAAAGCGCCCGGCGATATCCGACAGCTGCGCCGCCAGGCCTTTTACCGGAATCAGCGGCACGTCGGTAATCGGCAGCACGGTCGCGCCTTCGACTTCATAAGCCACGGCGGCAGCACCGCGCTGCAAGGCGTCGGCGATGTGCGCACGACCGTCGAACTTGCCGCCAGGGACCGCAAGGAACAAATCACCTGCCCGTACGTTACGGCTGTCCAGCGCCAGTTCTCGGATCAATAGATCATGGCCGGCATGGGCGAAAATCTTGTTCAGGCTCAGCGACATCAGCCGCGCCCTCCATTAGCTTTCAGCGGAACGACCGGTGCGGCGTTCGCTTGTTGAGTGGCTGGCAGGTTGTCCGGGGTGATGTTCATCAGGCGCAAGGTCCCGGACATCACTTTGCTGAACACCGGCGCCGATACCAGACCACCGAAATAACCGGCCTTGGTCGGTTCGTCGATCACCACCACGATCGCGTAACGCGGGTCGCTCATCGGGCCGAAACCGGCGAACAGCGAGCGGTAGGAGTTCTCGGCGTAGCCTTTGGTTCCGACCGACGTCTTACGCGCAGTACCCGACTTGCCGCCCACGTGATACGCCGGCACTTGCGCACGGAATACGCCGCGCGGGGCTTCGATCACTTGTTGCAGCATGCCTTGCATGGTTTTCGCGACGGCTTCCGGCAGCACCTGAGTGGTTTGCGGCGCCTTGTCGGTTTTGATCAGGGTCAACGGTGCGAGGCGACCATTGTTGGCCAGGGCCGAGAAGGCGTGGACCAACTGGATCGCGGTCACGGAAATACCGTAGCCGTAGGACAGCGTGGCGGTTTCAGCCTTGCGCCATTCGCGGTAGTTCGGCAGGTTGCCGACGCGCTCCCCCGGGAAACCCAAGCCGGTGTCCTGGCCGAGGCCAACTTTCTGTGCCAGACGGAAAATCGTTTCGCCGCCGATATCGAACGCGACCTTACTCATGCCGACGTTACTGGAATTGATCAGGATACCGGTCAGGTCGAGCACCGGACCTTCGGTCTTGGATACGTCCTTGATGGTGTATTTACCAATCTGCAAACTGCCCGGGTACACCTCGACGGTGTCGCTCGGTTTCCAGCGCCCGGTTTCGATCGCGGCGCTCATGGAGATCGCTTTCATGGTCGAACCCGGCTCGAACACGTCGATCATCGCGCGGTTGCGCATCATCGCCGGTTGCAGGTTGCGACGGTTGTTCGGGTTGTAGGTCGGCTGGTTGACCATGGCGAGAATCTCGCCGGTCTTCACGTCCATGATCACCAGGCTACCGGCCTTGGCGCCGTTCTCGATGATCGCGTTGCGCAGTTCGCGGTTGGCCAGGTATTGCAGGCGCAGGTCAATGGACAACGCCAAGGGCTTGCCGGCCTTGGCGTTTTTGGTGACCTGGACATCTTTGATCAGCCGGCCGCGCCGGTCCTTGATGACCTGTCGCTTGCCGGGCACTCCGGCCAGCCATTCGTCGTAGGCCAGCTCGACGCCTTCGCGCCCGTGATCGTCGATGTCGGTAAAGCCGACCATGTGGGCGGTGACTTCACCGGCGGGGTAGAAACGCCGGAACTCTTCGATGCCATAAACGCCTGGCACTTTCAGATCGAGCACAGCCTGGCCCTGCTCGGGGGTCAGCCCGCGCACCAGGTAAATGAATTCTTTGTTGGCCTGGGCTTCGAGACGTTCGGCCAGAGCTTTGGGGTCCTGCCCCAGGGCCGCCGCCAATGCCGGCCATTTTTCTTTGGCCGTTTGCATTTCCTTGGCGTTGGCCCACAGGGTGGTGACCGGGGTACTCACGGCCAAAGGCTCGCCATTACGGTCGGTGATCAGACCACGGTGAGCCGGAATCGGGATATGCCGAACGCTACGCGCGTCGCCCTGACCTTTAAGGAAGTCACGGTCGACCACTTGCAGATCGATGATGCGCCAGGAAATCGCGGCCACCATGATGCCGAGCAAACCCAACACCAGACGGAACCGCCATGGAAAGAGTGCGCCTTCGAGTTTCATCATGGCGCCACCATCTGTACTTCAGCGGCACCAGGAATGCGCATCTTCAGTTGCTCGGTCGCCAACACTTCGATACGGCTGTGGGCGGTCCAGGTGCTCTGTTCGAGAATCAACCGGCCCCACTCCGCCTGCGCCTTGTCGCGCACGCTCAATTCGTTGTACAGCGAATTCAACAGCTGACGGTTCCAGTGCGCGCTATAGGACACGCCGATGGCCGACACGAGCACGCCGATAAACAGCAGCAGCATGAAAAAGCTTCCGCCGGGAAGTGGCTTGGCGAAAAGCTTGCTCACCGCAGCTTCTCCGCGACGCGCATGATGGCGCTACGGGAACGTGGGTTGGCTTTGAGTTCGGCCTCGGAGGCGGACTGCGCTTTGCCATGGATTTTGATTTTCGGTTCGAAGGCGACGTGACGGACCGGCAGGTTGCGCGGCAGGTTGTCGGCTTCGCCTTTCACCAGTTTGCGCATGAACAGTTTGACAATTCGGTCTTCCAGCGAGTGGAAGCTGATAACCACCAGACGACCGCCAACTTCCAGGCACTCCAGCGCGGCTTCGAGGCCGGTTTCCAGATCGCCCAGTTCGTTGTTGACGTGAATACGCAGCCCCTGGAAAGCACGGGTGGCCGGGTTTTTGCCCTTTTCCCACGCAGGGTTGGCGACTTTCAGCACTTCTGCCAGATCGGCAGTGCGTTCGAATGGCTTGATGTCCCGACGTTCAGCCACGGCACGCGCCATGCGGCCGGAGAATCGTTCTTCACCGTATTCCTTGAACACCCGGGCGATTTCTTCCACCGGCGCAGTGTTGACGAATTCGGCGGCGCTGATCCCACGGGACGGATCCATACGCATATCCAACGGGCCGTCGTTGAGAAAACTGAAGCCGCGCTCAGGGTCGTCGAGCTGCGGCGAAGACACGCCCAGGTCGAGCAGAACACCGCTGACCTTGCCGGCCAGACCGCGCTCGGAGACTTCCGAACCGAGCTCGGCAAAGCTGCGCTGTACAACGACAAAGCGGCCGTCTTCGGCCGCTAGCGTTTGCCCGGTGGCAATCGCTTGAGGATCTTTGTCGAATCCGAGCAGCCGGCCATCAGGTCCGAGCTTGCTGAGGATCAACCGGCTGTGTCCGCCGCGCCCGAACGTGCCATCCAGATAGCAGCCATCAGGACGTACGGCGAGAGCCTCGACGGCTTCGTCAAGCAGTACGGTGATGTGGTTAAAGCCGCTATCAATAGTCACAGGATCAAATCACGCAGTTCATCAGGCATGGCGCCCGGTTGTTGAATAGCAGCCAGGTCCGCGGCAGAAACCGCATTCCAGGCATCCTCGTCCCACAATTGGAACTTGTTCAGTTGGCCCACCAGCATTGCGCGCTTATCCAACTTGGCATATTCGCGAAGACGTGGCGGAACCAGAAAACGACCACTGCCATCGAGCTCGAGGTCGACGGCATTACCAATCAGTAACCGTTGCAGGCGGCGGTTTTCTTCGCGAAGCGAAGGCAGTGCGCGCAGTTTGGTTTCGATAATTTCCCACTCATCGAGGGGATAAACACACAAACACGGATCAACGGCATCGATGGTGACGATTAATTGACCGGAACTACGCGAAACGAGCTCGTCACGGTACCGGCTCGGCATGGCGAGACGGCCCTTTGCATCGAGACTGATAGCGTTAGCTCCGCGAAACACGTCAGCGTTTCTCCAAATATTAGCGTTTTGCGCTCAAAAAACCCACTTCATGCCACTTTCCGCCACTTGCGCACACTATAGGAATGCGCCCACCACACCGTCAAGGCGCGGATAGAAGGAAAAGCCTTACAGAACGGAGATTTAGGAGCGTAAAAGGAGGAGGAACGAGAATCTGGCGGATGAATTTGTTCAATAACTTGAATCAGCACAGAAGGCTGCGTTCAGAAGTTAAAGTAGTTTGTTAAGAGTAAGATTTTTTCGGTATTACAAAAGCGCTTCTGCTATTGATTCAGCAGGGAGGGAAATTGCCATTACGCATATCGCTGCCAATGATTGAAGCAGAGAAGAAAAAAAGGTGGAGAGTCGATCTGTAAGCCGGGTTCTGTCTTGAACAGTCATTCGTCTACGATGGCCATCACTGGACATCTTTAGCAACCTACCCGGTCCCAGCGCGGGCCACGCCTTGGGACCCTATTTGGTCTTGCTCCAAGTGGGGTTTACCTAGCCACGAACTGTTGCCAGACGTGCGGTGCGCTCTTACCGCACCTTTTCACCCTTACCGGCGCCGAAGCGCTTAGGCGGTTATTTTCTGTGGCACTTTCCGTAGGCTCACGCCTCCCAGGCATTACCTGGCACTTCGCCCTATGGAGCCCGGACTTTCCTCCCCCCCCTAATTTTCATAGAGGGCAGCGACTGTCCGATCGACTCTCCGCCGCGAAGGTTAACGGCAGAGCGACCGAAGAACAAGCGCTAAAAGCCTCTGGCCGGCCATGTGCGTCGTTTTTACTCGCCCTTCTGTTTATCCAGCGCAACCTGATAGAGCACATTCTTGCGCTCGCCGGTAATTTGCGCCGCCAATGCCGCTGCACGTTTGAGCGGCATTTCTTCAAGCAACAGATTGAGAATACGCATGGCCTCACTGCTGACAGCGTCTTCTGTTTCCGGGGCAGTCCAGCCGGCGACCAACACCACGCACTCGCCGCGCTGCTGATTACTGTCCGATTCGACGAATTCGCGCAACTCAGCCAAGGGCAAGCCTTTAAGGGTTTCGAAGGTCTTGGTCAGTTCGCGCGCCAGCAATGCCGGGCGATCGGCGCCGAACACCAGCTCCATGTCCTGCAGGCATTCAAGGATGCGGTGCGGGGCTTCATAGAAAATCAGCGTGCGCGGCTCTTCTTTTATCAGCTCCAGGCGAGCGCGTCGGCCAACAGCCTTGGCCGGCAGAAAACCTTCGAAGATGAAACGGTCCGATGGCAGCCCCGCCGCCGACAGTGCCGCGATCAATGCGCAGGCACCCGGAACCGGCACCACATTGATCCCGGCAGCACGGGCCTGACGCACCAGGTGATAACCCGGATCGGAAATCAGCGGCGTCCCGGCATCGGAGATCAACGCCACATCATCACCAGCCAGCAGACGCGAGATAAAGCGGTTACCCTCCTCCCGTTCATTGTGTTCGTGGCAGGCCGCCAGCGGCGTGGGGATACCGAAATGCTGCATCAATCGCTGGGAGTGACGAGTATCTTCGGCAGCGATCAAGGAAACCTCGCGCAGGATCTTCAGCGCACGCGCACTGATGTCGTCCAGGTTGCCGATGGGCGTCGCCACCACATAAAGCGAGCCAGCAGCGGAATTCAAAGCACCTGGAGCAGTCAAAGCGCACACCTCATGATCGGTAAAAGCCGCCATTGTAGCGCGTAGCGACATTCGCGATACCTGCAAGCAACCCTCGGTTTTCCAGCCTTTTGTGCAGTGCGGCAACATTTGCACGAGCTAAATTGATCGATTCACGCCAGTAACATCGCGCCCCGGCCAGCGCTTGGGTACAATTCCACGCCTATTTGATCGAGTATCAGGAACACTTACATGATCGCTTGCCTGCGGCTGTTCTCTGCCCTCTGCCTCGCTGCCTTGCTGGCGGCTTGCGCCAGCTCGCCCTCCTCCAGCCTTGGCGAACTTCCACGGACCCCGGATGCCAGTATCGAGCAACTGCTCGAACAGGCCGTTCAAAGTAAAGCGCCGGACAAGGCAGCCTTGCTGCGCTTGAGCGCAGCAGACCTGGCTTATCGTCAGGGTAATGCCGGCCAGTCCGCGCAAATCCTGCAACAAGTGCCAATGGAACAACTGAAACCCGGTCAACAAATCTTCGCCAGCACCCTGGCGGCTGAATTGGCCATGGTACGCAATCAGCCCAAAGCGGCGCTGACCGCCTTGAGCCATCCGAGCCTGCAACGCCTGAGCGAACTGCCAGTCGAACAACAGGTTCGTACCGGCACCGTTCATGCCCGCGCCCTTGAGGCCGACGGCCAGACCCTGGCCGCCGCACGGGAGCGCATTTTCATCGCTCCGATGCTGAACGATGAAGCCGCGAGCAAAAACCACGAAGCCATCTGGACCCTGATCGCTTCGCTGCCGACCGATCAATTGCAGCCAACCACCGACGACGACCTCGGCGGCTGGTTGAGCCTGGCGCAGGCAGTGAAGACTGCCGGCACCCTGGAACAGCAGCAAGCCGCGATCGACAGCTGGCGCGCGAAAAATCCAAAGCACCCGGCCGCCATCCAGCTGCCGTTGCCACTGACCAAACTCAAGGAACTGGCCAGCCAGCCCCTGAGCAAGATTGCCCTGCTGCTGCCGCAAGACGGCCCGCTGGCTTCGGTCAGCAAAGCATTGCGCGAAGGCTTCATGGCCGCCCACTACCAGGCACAACAAGCCGGGCAGAAGCCGCCAGCCATCGAGTTCTATGACAGCTCGCGCCTGAACTCCCTCGACGAGTTCTATCGCAAGGCCCAGGCCGACGGTGTGCAACTGGTGATCGGCCCGCTGGAAAAACCGCTGGTCAAGCAGCTCAGCGCTCGCCCGCAACTGCCGATCACCACCCTGGCGCTGAACTACAGCGAAGGCGAACAAGGTCCGGCCCAGCTGTTCCAGTTCGGCCTTGCCGCTGAAGATGAAGCCCGCGAAGTGTCCCGTCGCGCGCGCGCCGACGGCCTGCATCGCGCCGCCATCATGGTGCCGAAAGGCGAATGGGGCGACCGCGTACTCAGAGCGTTCAGCCAAGACTGGCAAGCCAACGGCGGCAGCATTGTCGCTACCGAGCGCGTCGACCAACCGGTGCAACTGGCCCAGCAAATTGCCGACATGTTCCAGCTGCGTCAGAGCGAAGGCCGCGCCAAGAGCCTGCAAAGCACCGTAGGTTCGCAGGTAGCCGCCCAGCCTTCGCGCCGCCAGGACATTGAGTTCATCTTCCTGGCCGCGACACCACAACAGGCTCAACAGATCAAACCAACCCTGAACTTCCAGTACGCAGGTGACGTACCGGTGTACGCCACCTCCCACGTGTTCAGCGCCAGCGGCGACCAGAACCAGTACAACGACATGAACGGCATTCGCTTCTGCGAAACCCCATGGCTGCTGGATGCCAACGATCCGCTGCGCAAACAGGTCACTGCACAATGGCCACAAGCCGCTGGCAGCCTGGGCCGTCTATACGCGATGGGCGTTGACGCCTATCGCCTGGCACCACGCCTGGGGCAACTCAAGGCCTTGCCGGACAGCCGCATCGAAGGTCAATCGGGCAGCCTGGGCATGACTCAGAATCAACGGGTCGTGCGTCAGTTGCCATGGGCACAGTTCGTCAGCGGTCAGGTTCAACGCCTGCCAGACACCTCGCACTGATGCCCGACAGGTCACGCCAGCAAAGCGGTAAGGATGCCGAGCGCCATGCGCTCGAGCATCTTCAGCAACAAGGTCTGCGCCTGCTGGCGCAGAACTGGTTATGCAAACGCGGCGAGCTTGATCTGGTCATGCTTGATGGCGATACAGTAGTATTCGTCGAAGTCCGCTACAGAAAAAACACCCAATGGGGTGGCGCGCTCGATAGCATCGATGGGCGCAAACGGCAGAAACTGATTTTCGCCGCGCAGTATTTTCTTCAGCGCGAGTCGCGTTGGGCCAATTCCCCCTGCCGCTTCGACGTGGTTGCCATCGACAGCAACCTTGATCAGTTGAATTGGTTGCAGAATGCCTTCGACAGCTGATCGCTTTCTTCCGAACCGGACACTTTCACACTTTTGCTCTTTGCTTTGCGGGCTGCACATTCATGTGCCGAGTAGCCGCGCTAATTAAGGTCACACAGATGGACATGCAATCGCGAATTCGCCAGCTTTTTCAGGCCAGTATCGACACCAAGCAACAGGCGATGGACGTACTTGCACCGCACATCGAGCAAGCCAGCCAGGTCATGGTCAACGCCCTGCTCAACGAGGGCAAAATGCTGTCATGCGGCAACGGCGGCTCCGCCGGTGACGCACAGCACTTCTCGTCCGAACTGCTCAACCGCTTCGAGCGCGAGCGCCCGAGCCTGCCGGCCATCGCACTGACCACCGACAGCTCGACGATCACCTCGATCGCCAACGACTACAGCTACAACGAAATCTTCTCCAAACAGATCCGCGCCCTCGGTCAACCGGGTGACGTATTGCTGGCCATTTCCACCAGCGGCAACTCGGCGAACATTATTCAAGCGATCCAGGCCGCACATGATCGTGAAATGATTGTCGTAGCATTGACGGGTCGTGATGGCGGCGGCATGGCGTCACTGCTTTTGCCGGAGGACGTCGAGATTCGCGTACCGGCCAACGTCACTGCACGTATTCAGGAAGTCCACCTGCTGGCGATCCATTGCCTTTGCGATCTGATCGACAGCCAACTGTTCGGGAGTGAAGAATGACCCCTAATCGCCTAGGCTTTCTGGCCTTGACCCTGTGCCTCGGCATCAGCGGCTGCACATCAGTGGTTAACGCCAGCCGTGAAGCGCCGATCGAAGATGACCGCGGTACGCGCACCTTCGGCAGCAAGATCGACGATTCTCTGATCGACACCAAGGTCGGCGTGAACATCGCCAAGGCCGATCCGGCCCTGGACAACGATTCGCACATCGTCGTCACCAGCTTCAACGGTGTTGTGTTGCTCGCCGGGCAAACCCCGCGCGCCGACCTCAAGGCCAAGGCCGAACAGGTCGCCGCCTCCGTTCAGCGCGTGAAGAAGGTGCACAACGAACTGCAAGTGCTGCAGCCCTCCTCGCTGCTGGCGCGCCAGAACGACACCTGGCTGACCACCAAGATCAAGACCCAGATGCTCACCGATCCCTCCATCCCGGGCTCGCGCATCAAGGTTGTGACTGAAAACGGCATCGTGTATCTGCTCGGCCTGCTGACCAAGCAGGAAGCGGCACAGGCGACCAATCTGGTGCAAGGCGTTTCCGGCGTGCAGAAGATTGTGAAGCTGTTTGAGTACATCGACTGATACTTGTTTACCGGCGATAGCGTCCTGGAGTTCGCCTTCGCCGGCTAGCCTGGCTCCTATAAATAAAAAAGGCGATCCATCCGGATCGCCTTTTTTATTACTTCACCACTTTCAAACTGGGCCGACCGCTGGGACGCGGCGGCTCGCTGTCAGGTGGCGGAGCATCATCATCCGACTCGATCTCATCCTCGTCTTCCAGAGGCGATTCCATATCGAACACCATGCCTTGGCCATTCTCCCGAGCGTAAATGCCCAGGATCGACGCGATAGGCACGTACAAGGTGTGCGGCACACCACCGAAGCGCCCTTCAAAACTGACCGCGTCGTTGTCCATATGCAAATGACGCACGGCCGCCGGGGATACGTTCAGGACAATCTGCCCGTCACTGGCAAAACCCTGAGGCACCTGCACCGACGGATACTCGGAATTGACCAGCATGTGCGGGGTGCAATCGTTGTCCACAATCCACTCGTAGAGCGCGCGGACCAGATAAGGTCGACTGGAGTTCATAGCGGCTCCTTAAGCCTTAGCGCATATCGCGTTCGACACCAGACAGACTCGCCTGGAAAGCCTCACGCGCAAACTGGCGCTCCATGTAATCAAGCAGCGGCTTGGCAGGCCGCGGCAGTTCTATACCCAGAATCGGCAATCGCCAGAGTATTGGTAATAGGCAGCAATCCACCAGACTTTGTTCCTCACTGAGGAAAAACGGCTTGTCGGCGAATAGCGGCGACACACCGGTCAGGCTTTCGCGCAGTTCTTTGCGAGCCACTACGCGGGCTGCTTCCTTGGTCCGCGAATCCAGGATCAGATCCACCAGGCCACACCAGTCACGCTGAATGCGATGAATCAGCAGACGGCTGTTGGCACGCGCCACGGGATAAACCGGCAGTAACGGCGGGTGCGGGTAACGCTCATCCAGATACTCCATCACCACGGTCGACTCCCACAACGCCAGGTCACGATCGACCAGGGTGGGCAGGCTTCCGTAAGGGTTCACTTCAATCAGTTTAGGCGGCTGACGACCAGCCTCCACGTAAATGATCTCGGCGCTGACACCCTTCTCTGCAAGTACGATGCGCACTCGGTGGGAATAGTGGTCGGCGGGGTCGGAGTAACAGGCCAACCGATTGGTCACGCCCATGGCGGTCCTCCTCGCTTGTTGAAATTATCGAAAACGGAAAAACACGCGCGCCCAGAGGGCGCCTCCCGTAACGCCTGGATCACCAGACTCGTTACACCTTCAGAGACGCCCCTGGGCGCGCGCGATTAACAGCAATGGCTTACAGCTTAATCAATGGACGTCTTTCCAGTATTCACGCTTGAGCAAGTAAGCGAATACGAAGAAGAACGCCAGGTACAGCAACACATAGGTACCGATGCGCTGATGCTGCAGCTTCACCGGGTTGGCCGAGTAGGCCAGGAAGGTCACCAGATTCTTGACCTTCTCGTTGAACTGCTCTTCGGTCAGCGTGCCGGTTTTCGGCAATACTGTCAGTTGATCGCAGGCTTCATGAGTCAAAGCGGTGCCAGTCAGCGGATCGTATTGCTTCTTGCCGTCATCGACGACTTGAACCTGTTTACAGCCTACCACTTGACGACCCTGCAAGCCGACCAGAACGTTAGGCATGCCGACGTTCGGGAACACCTTGTTGTTCACACCCCATGGGCGCGACGGATCTTCATAGAACGAACGCAGGTAGCCGTAGAGCCAGTCAGTGCCACGAACGCGAGCCACCAGGGTCAGATCGGGCGGCGCTGCACCAAACCAGGTTTTGGCGTCAGCCGGCTGCATGCCGATGCTCATGTGGTCGCCGATCTTGGCACCAGTGAACACCAGCTTCTCGAGCATCAGCTCATGAGGAATGCCCAGGTCATCGGCGACACGCTCGTAACGCTGGAACTTGGCACTGTGGCAGCCCATGCAATAGTTGGCGAACGTACGCGCGCCGTCCTGCATGGCAGCCTTGTCGGAAACGTCGATGTCGACTTTTTCCAGCTCTGGGCCGCCGTGTTCGGCCGCGAAGGACAGTGCTGGCAGAGCAGCAAGAATCAGTACAGCAAATAGTTTTTTCATCAGCCAGTCACCCTTTCCGGAACCGGTTTGGTCTTCTCGAGCCTGGTGTAGAACGGCATCAGAATGAAGTAGGCGAAGTACAGGAAGGTACAAACCTGCGACAGCAACGTACGTTCCGGGGTAGGCGCCATCACGCCCAGCCAGCCAAGAATCACGAAGGAGATGCAGAATACCCAGAGCCAGATCTTGCTCAGCCAACCCTTGTAGCGCATGGACTTGACCGGGCTACGGTCAAGCCAGGGCAGGACGAACAGCAAGGCAATCGAAGCACCCATGGCAACAACACCCAGGAGCTTGTCCGGAACTGCCCGCAGAATCGCGTAGAACGGCGTGAAGTACCAGACCGGAGCGATGTGCTCAGGGGTCTTGAAGGCGTTCGCCACTTCAAAGTTCGGCTTCTCGAGGAAGTAGCCGCCCATTTCCGGGAAGAAGAACACGATCGCGCAGAAGATGAACAGGAACACCACCACGCCGACGATATCTTTCACGGTGTAGTACGGATGGAAGGCAATGCCGTCCAGCGGTACGCCGTTTTCGTCTTTGTGTTTCTTGATGTCCACGCCGTCCGGGTTGTTCGAACCCACTTCGTGCAACGCCAGAATGTGCAGCACTACCAGGCCAAGGATCACGATCGGCAAGGCAACCACATGCAAGGCGAAGAAACGGTTCAGGGTAATACCGGAAATCAGGTAGTCACCACGGATCCACTGGGTCAGGTCGTTACCGATGACCGGGATCGCACCGAACAGCGAGATGATCACCTGGGCACCCCAGTAGGACATCTGGCCCCACGGCAGCAGGTAACCCATGAAGGCTTCAGCCATCAGCGCCAGGTAGATCAGCATGCCGAACACCCACACGAGCTCACGCGGCTTCTGGTACGAACCGTAGAGCAGGCCACGGAACATGTGCAGATAAACCACGATGAAGAACGCCGAAGCGCCGGTGGAGTGCAGCAGACGCAGGATCGAGCCGTACTCGACGTCGCGCATGATGTATTCGACGGAAGCGAATGCTTCTTCCGCCGACGGGGTGTAGCTCATGGTCAGCCAGACACCGGTAACGATCTGGTTGACCAGAACGAGCAGCGCCAGGGAGCCAAAGAAATAGAAGAAGTTGAAGTTCTTCGGGGCGTAATACTTGCTGAGATGGTCTTCCCACATTTTGGTTGCGGGGAAGCGCGCATCAACCCAATCCATGAACTTGCTCATCACGCTTTCTCCGTATCGACGCCAACGACAATGATGTCATCGGTCTCATAGGAATGCGGGGGAACTGGCAGGTTCAAAGGCGCGGGTTGCGACTTGTAGACGCGGCCAGCCAAATCGTAGTGGGAACCATGGCAAGGGCAGAAATAGCCCCCTACCCAATCCTTGCCCAGATCGGCAGGTGCCACTTCCGGACGGAAGGTCGGTGAGCAACCCAAGTGAGTGCAGATGCCGATCAGCAGCAGGACTTCTGGCTTGATCGAACGCGTCTGCGGGTCGACATAGGTCGGTTGCGTCGAGTTCTTGGAGGCGGGGTCAGACAGCTGGCCCTCAATCTTTTTCAGATTCCCCAGGATTTCCTCGGTACGGCGGACGATGAACACCGGCTGACCGCGCCACTCAGCAATCATTTGCTGGCCTGGCTCGATTTTGCTGACATTCACTTTCACCGGTGCACCTGCGGCTTTCGCCTTGGCACTGGGAAACCATGACCCCACGAACGGGACCGCAGCCCCCACCGCTCCTGCAGCACCCACCACGGATGTGGCTGCTACCAAGAAGCGACGCCGGCCTGCATTCACGCCGTCATTGCTCATTCAGTCCTCTCCCATCAGCTTTGTGGCCTGTTAAATCAGGCGTCTACTAAGTAAAAATCTGAACTTATAAAAATTTTGCCGAATGGTAATGAAAAGCCCCAATTCTGACAAGGTAATTACCGAAGGGCTCCACTGCCAAGCCTTGCAGTATAGGGCCTCTACGGATGTGGCAAGTTGTCACAGCGTAATTCGTTGATAAATCGCGCCCATAAAAAAACGCCCAGCTTCGCGAGGAAACTGGGCGTTCTTTTTGAACGTGAAAGCGAATTAACGCTTCGAGTACTGCGGACGCTTACGCGCTTTACGCAGACCAACTTTCTTACGTTCAACTTCACGTGCATCGCGGGTTACGAAGCCGGCTTTGCGCAGAGCAGAGCGCAGAGTTTCGTCGTAGTCCATCAGAGCGCGAGTGATACCGTGGCGGATTGCGCCAGCTTGACCACTTACACCACCGCCGATCACGGTGACGTAGATGTCGAACTTCTCGACAGTCTCAGTCAATTCCAGCGGCTGACGAACTACCATGCGGGCAGTTTCGCGGCCGAAGAAATTATCCAGCGAACGGTTGTTGATGGAGATGTTACCAGTGCCCGGACGCAGGAAAACGCGTGCGGTTGCAGTCTTGCGACGGCCAGTGCCGTAATTTTGAGTCGCCGACATAATGAACTATTCCGTTAAAACTTCAGTTCTTGGGGCTGCTGAGCAGTATGAGGGTGAGCAGCGCCCGCATAGACTTTCAGCTTACGATACATGTCGCGACCCAGCGGGTTCTTAGGCAGCATGCCTTTGACCGCGGTCTCGATCACGCGCTCAGGGGCTTTAGCGATCAGCTTTTCGAAGTTGATCGACTTGATGCCGCCCGGGAAACCGGAGTGGGAGTAGTACATTTTGTCAGTGGTTTTAGCGCCAGTAACACGTACTTGCTCAGCGTTGATTACGACGATGTAGTCGCCGGTGTCAACGTGAGGAGTGTACTCAGCCTTGTGCTTGCCACGCAGACGGCTCGCGATTTCAGTGGCCAGACGACCCAGGGTCTGACCAGCAGCGTCGACGACAAACCAGTCGCGCTTTACTGTTTCCGGTTTAGCAGTAAAAGTTTTCATTCTTTATAGCCTCAGGGGCCGCCCTGTAAATTAGACGGCGGATCTTACTGAATAGTGCGTACTTTGACAAGTCAAAGGCAGCCGGATACAGACGCTTTCGGGGGCTCGGGTCGGCGCGTCCGTTCAACGGCAAGATTCTTCGGCGGCGGCGCATCACTTCCACTGCAGAAAGAGGTGCGCAATTATGCAGATTGCGAAAAATATTTCAACCTGCTTTTATGATTGTTTTGCCCAAGGAGCACCCGATGGACTATCGCCAGCTAGGCCGTACCGATCTGAACGTGAGTGCAATCTGCCTCGGCACCATGACCTGGGGTGAGCAAAACAGCGAGGCTGAAGCCTTCGCCCAGATCGAACGTGCCAAGGGTGCCGGGATCAATTTCATCGACACCGCCGAGATGTACCCGGTGCCGCCCAAGGCCGACACCTACGCCACCACCGAGCGCTACATCGGCAACTACTTCAAAAGTCGCGGCGATCGCGCCGACTGGATCCTGGCAAGCAAGATCGCCGGCCCCGGCAACACCATCGACTACATCCGTGACAAAAACCTGCGGCACAACCGCCAACACATCAGCGAAGCCGTGGACGCCAGTCTCAAGCGCCTGCAAACCGACTACATCGATCTGTATCAGTTGCACTGGCCGGAACGCAGCACCAATTTCTTCGGTCAGCTCGGCTACAAGCACAAGATAGAAGCCAATCTGACGCCACTGGAGGACACCCTCGAAGCGCTGGACGAGCAGGTCAAGGCAGGCAAGATCCGCCACATCGGCCTGTCCAACGAAACCCCGTGGGGCACCATGCGCTTCCTTGCCCTCGCCGAAGCCCGTGGCTGGCCCCGCGCGGTATCCATCCAGAACCCTTACAACCTGCTCAATCGCAGCTTCGAAGTCGGCCTGGCGGAAATTGCCATCCGCGAACAGTGCGGCTTGCTGGCCTACTCGCCACTGGCGTTCGGCTTTCTGTCGGGCAAGTACGAAGGTGGCGCGCGTCCGCCCAAAGGTCGCCTGAGCCTCTACAGCCGCTTCAGCCGCTATTTCAACCCACAGTCGGAAGCAGCGTGCAGTCGTTACGTGGCACTGGCCCGTAAACATGGCCTGGACCCGGCGCAGATGGCGCTGGCGTTCGTCACACAACAGCCATTCGTGACCAGCAACATCATTGGCGCCACGACGCTTGAGCAACTGGACAGCAACATTGCCAGCTTCGATCTGAAGCTGTCGGATGAAGTGCTGGCAGGCATTGAATCGATTCACCAGGATCAGCCAAATCCGGCACCTTGATTGATAGGTAAAAAGCGTTCGCGAGCAAGCCCGCTCCCACAGTTGATCCGCGTTGATGTACACATTTGTACTCGACGCAGAACCCTATGGGAGCGCACGCGTAGGCGATCTCGAACTCACCAACTTATCAAAGCGACCGCGCAATAATCTCCTTCATGATTTCATTGGTCCCGGCATAAATCCGCTGCACCCGCGCATCCGCCCACGCCCGAGCGATCGGGTATTCCCACATGAATCCGTAACCGCCATGCAACTGCACGCACTCGTCGAGCACCTTGCATTGCAGGTCGGTGCCCCAGTACTTGGCCATCGCTGCCGTCGGCACGTCGAGCTTGCCTTGCAGATGCAGCTCCAGGCAGCGATCGACGAAGACCCGGCCGATCTGGATCTCGGTCGCCATTTCAGCGAGCTTGAAGCGGGTGTTCTGGAAGTCGGCGATGGCTTTGCCGAACGCCCTGCGCTCACGGGTGTAATCCAGCGTCCATTGCAACGCCGCTTCGGCTGACGCCAGGCCACCCACTGCGACCGTCAGACGCTCCTGCGGCAATTCCTGCATCAGGTATGCGAAGCCCATCCCGGCCTGGCCCAGCAGGTTTTCCTTGGGCACCCGAACGTCCTGGAAGAACAGTTCCGAGGTGTCCTGAGCCTTCATACCAACCTTTTCCAGACGCTTGCCCTTGGCGAATCCCGGCGTATTGGCTTCCACCAAAAACAGACTGGTGCCCTTCGCCCCGGCCTTCGGATCAGTCTTGGCCACGACGATCACCAAGTCAGCCAGAAAGCCGTTGGTGATGAAAGTCTTCGAACCGTTGATCACGTATTCGTCGCCCTCCAGCACCGCGGTAGTCTTCACCCCTTGCAGGTCGGAGCCGGCACCCGGCTCGGTCATGGCAATCGCAGTGACCATCTCGCCAGATACCAGCTTGGGCAGGTATTTGTGCTTCAGCGCCTCACTGCCGTAATGCAGGATGTAGGGCGCAACAATGTCCGAATGAAGAGAAAAGCCGATCCCGGTCAGTCCCAGACGACCGACCTCCTCGATCACCACCGCGCTATAGAGAAAGTCTGCCCCCAGCCCGCCATATTCTTCCGGCAGATGCGAACAGAGCATCCCCGCCTCCCCCGCCTTGTTCCAGAGATTGCGGTCGATATAGCCTTGTTTTTCCCATTGCCCATGGAACGGCACGGCCTCTTTTTCGAGGAACGTTCGCACGCTGTCGCGAAAAAGCTCGTGCTCGGGGCTGAACAAGGTTCTGGGGATCATGCGTCACCTGTCGTTATTGTCAGACGGAATTGATCTTCAGAGACTAAGCCTCGCTTCCGATACAGGACACTGGACACATCCGACAAAAAATAAGACGATCCAGCCGTCTGGTGACCACTTTCCCCTATAAGAATAAAGTTGAATTATGTCTAACCAAGCCTCCAAGCCCTTGCGGCGCGTCAGCATCCTGGCTATCGACCGGGTTTTCGCTTCCACCCTCATGCAAGCCAAGGATTTCTTCCATCTGGCCAGCCTGCGCTATGGCAAACAACTGGGCCACGGCCTGACACCGGCGTTCGAAACCCGGCTGGTCAGCCCTGACGGCAAACCGGTGAACAGCTTCAGCGATGTGATCATGCCAGTGGACGGCGGCCTGGAAAATGCCGACGTCATCATCCTCCCCGCCTTCTGGGACGATTTCGACACGCTCTGCAAACGTTATCCACAGGTCCTGCCGTGGCTGCGCGAACAACACGCCCGCGGGGCAGTGCTGTGTGGCGAGGCCACGGGGGTGTTCTGGCTCGCCGAAGCCGGGCTGCTCAACGGTAAGGAAGCGACCACGTACTGGCGCTTCTTCAATGCTTTCGCCGAGCGCTTCCCGCAGGTTCACCTCAATCAGGACAAACACCTGACCGACGCCGACAACCTGTATTGCGCCGGCGGCACCACCTCGGCCTGTGACCTCTACATTTACCTGATCGAACGCTTTTGCGGTGCCAACGTGGCCCAGGCCGTGGCTCGCGACATTCTCTACGAAGTGCAGCGCAGCTATGCGCCGGGGCGGATCGGTTTCGGCGGGCAGAAACTGCACCAGGATGTGATCATCCTGCAGATCCAGCATTGGCTCGAAGAACACTTCGCCGATAAATTCCGCTTCGAAGACGTGGCCCGCGAACACGGCATGAGCATTCGCAACTTCATGCGCCGCTTCCAGACCGCCACCGGCGATAAACCGCTGCATTACCTGCAACGCCTACGCATCGAGACCGCCAAGGGCTTGTTGTCCGGCAGCCGCAAGAGCATCAAGACCATCAGCTATGAAGTCGGATACGACGATGCGAGCTTCTTCGCCCGACTGTTCCGCCAGCACACGGAGTTGTCGCCGAATCAATATCGGCAGCAGTTTCAACAAGCAGCTTAAGGGCTAGACACCAATCCGCATTGGCTCTTCAGCGCGCACAAAAAAGGGCCTGCATTGCAGGCCCTTTTTTATTTTCCGAAATGTCCTACGGCTTGTGCGCCCGGGACAGGAATTCGTGAGACTGCATTTCCAGCAAGCGGCTAAGCGTGCGCTGGAACTCGAAGGTCAGGCGACCGCCGGTGTAGAGGTCTTTAAGCTCGACTTCGGCAGAGATGATCAGCTTCACGTTGCGGTCGTAGAACTCGTCGACCATGTTGATAAAACGTCGGGCGATGTCGTCGGTGGTGACGCTCATCTGCTCGACGCCGCTGAGCAACACGGCATGGAAGATCTTGCCCAGTTCGATGTAGTCGTTCTGGCTGCGCGGGCCGTCGCACAGTTCGCGGAAGTCGAACCAGGCCACGTCATCGCAGGTGCGCACGGCGCGGATTTCACGGTTCTCGATCATCAGCACGTCGTTCTCGACGGCAGCCGTGCATTCCGGCGTCAGGGCCCGGAAGCTCTTGCGCAGGCTTTCCTGGGCGGCTTCATCCAGCGGGAAGTGGAACAGCTCCGCTTGCTCGAGGTGACGCAGACGGTAATCGACGCCGCTGTCGACGTTGACGATCTCGGTGTTCTGCTTGATCAGCGCAATGGCCGGCAAGAAGCGCGCACGTTGCAGGCCGTCCTTGTACAGACCGTCCGGCACGATGTTCGAGGTCGCGACCAGGGTCACGCCGTTCTTGAACAGTTCTTCCATCAGCGTGCCAAGGATCATGGCGTCGGTGATGTCGGAGACGAAGAATTCATCGAAACAGATCACTCGCGTCTCGTCGGAAAAGCGCTTGGCGATGATCGTCAGCGGGTTTTTCTCGCCGCCCAGAGTCTTCATCTCTTCGTGCACGCGCTTCATGAAGCGGTGGAAGTGAGTACGGGTCTTTTCCTTGAACGGCAGCGCTTCAAAGAAGGTGTCGACCAGGTAAGTCTTGCCGCGACCCACGCCGCCCCAGAAATACAGGCCCTTGACCGGTGCCTGGTCTTTCTTGCCAAACAGTTTGCCGAGCAGGCCCGGTTTGTTCTGCGAGGCCGCGACCAGATCGTCGTACAGACGCTGCAAATGACGCACTGCCGTTTCCTGCGCAGCATCGTGGAAGAATTCCGGGCGTTTCAGATCAGCTTGATATCGTTCTAGGGGCGTCATAATTCGTTAGCAAGGCAACAAAAACGGGGCGTCACTGTAGCGACGGCCCGTGGGAATGGCAATCGGCCCTTGGTCGGACCGAGCCGTTGTTTATTCCTGAACCGGTGTCAGCGCAACCCGCAACGCGCCAATGGCAGCATCACGAGCAGTGCTGTCGGCGAAGGCCGGGCTGTCGGCCACGCACTCGCCTTCCAGCCAGACACTGAAGCTCAGGTCTTCACTGCGCACGTCCAATGGCTGGCCAGATTGCAGTTGTTTGGTCACCTGACCTGCGGTTTTGCCATCGGCGAAGTGGCGCGACAGCAGCAGCTGCTCGCCATCGGCCGCCAGCAGACGGAAGCGGAAACTGCCATCGTCTTCACGGAAGCTGACAAAACGCGCGGCTTTCGCGGCTTTCTTCTTGGTGGTGGCAGCCACTTGAGTCTGGGCGACGAAAGAACGCAGGCCGACCGCTTCACGCAGTTCGTTGAGGAACGGCGTGGCCACGGCACGCGCCTTTTTGGCGCCGAGCTGCAGGATGTCTTCCAGGTCGGCCGGGCGTTCGATCAGTTGGTTATAACGCTCGCGGGACTCGCCCAACTCGTTGTCCAGCAACTGGAACAGGCGATTCTTCGCCTCGCCCCAACCCAGGCCCTGGAGCAATTCGCTGCGGAATTCGTCGGCTTGTGCCGGCGTAGCGAAGGCCTGGAACAAGGTGAACAGGTGCGAGTTGTCCGGATCTTTGGCTTCGCCCGGGGCACGGGAGTCGGTCACGATCCGCGAAATCGCGTCTTTCATTTCTTTGGCGCTGCTGAACAACGGAATGGTGTTGTCGTAGCTCTTCGACATCTTGCGACCGTCGAGACCGGGCAACGTGGCAACGCTCTCCTCGATCAATGCTTCGGGCATGGTGAAGAACTCCTTGCCCTGGCCGAACAAATGGTTGAAGCGCTGGCCGATGTCCCGGGCCATTTCCACGTGCTGGATCTGGTCGCGACCGACCGGCACCTTGTGGGCGTTGAACATCAGGATGTCTGCGGCCATCAGCACCGGGTAGCTGTACAGGCCCATGGTGATGCCCGCATCCGGGTCTTCGCCATTCTCGACGTTCTTGTCCACCGATGCCTTGTAGGCATGGGCGCGGTTGAGCAGGCCCTTGGCGGCCACACAGGTCAGCAGCCAGGTCAGCTCCGGGATTTCCGGGATGTCGGACTGGCGATAGAAGGTCACCCGGTCCACGTCCAGACCACCGGCCAGCCAGGTCGCAGCGATTTCCAGACGCGAGCGCTGGATGCGCAGCGGGTCATCGCATTTGATCAGGGCGTGGTAGTCGGCCAGGAAGTAGAACGAATCGGCATTGCTATCGCGGCTGGCAAGAATCGCCGGGCGGATAGCCCCCGCGTAATTGCCCAGGTGCGGCGTGCCGGTGGTAGTGATGCCGGTGAGGATACGGGTACGAGTCGTCATGGGTAATCGCTTGTCAGACTGCAATCAATTCGAAAGACGCGGCAGGATCAGATCCTTGAGATCGGTCAGCTTGCCATGAAAAAAGTGTCCGCATTCTGCCACTTTCAGCAGCTCATGGGGGCGATCGAGTGCGTCGGACCAATCGTAAACGAGTTGCGGATCGATCACTTCGTCGGTTTCCGGCTGGATCACGGTCAATGTACCTTGGTGCGGCAGTTGATCCTGATCGCCCAGACGCATGACCGCAGGCGCGACCATGAACAGATGCTTGATCTGCTCACCCTTGGCCTCCAGCCGTCCGCCGAGACTGGCTGCAACAAAACCGCCGAAGGAGAAACCGAACAGGGTCAAGGGTAATTCAGGATGTTTGGCCCGCAGCCACTCGGCGGCTGCCTGGGCATCGTCGACTTCGCCGGAGCCCATGTCGTGCGAGCCTTCACTGGCGCCAACGCCACGGTAGTTGAAACGCAAGGTAATCAAACCGGCGTCCCGCGCGGTGCGCTGCAGGGTCGAGACGACTTTGTTGAGCATGGTGCCGCCCTGCACCGGGTTCGGATGGCAGATCAGCGCCAGACCGCGGGGCTGCTCATTTTCCAGGCCCTTGTTTTCCAGATACAGGGCCTCCAACTGCCCCACCGGGCCATCAATCACTACAGGGGTTTCGCGCATAAGCAAGGAAGGAACTCCGTGACCTCGAATCGGGTCGACTCGTCTAGCAAATTGTCTGTGCCAATCTATTGCGAGTGAATCGCGGTATACAGCGCAGGTTCGAGCCGTTAACGTAAAGCAAAGCCGTTTATAGAGGAAGGACTCGTGGAACACTCGCTCTTAGTTTGGTTGTTGCCGACTCTTGCCCTGGTTGTGGGTGTCGCCATTGGATTCCTGATCGCTCGCCTGGTGCCGAATGCCGCTCCGAGCAGCACGCAACGTCAGCTGGATGATATTCAGGAACGTTTTGACAAGTATCAGAACGAAGTGGTCACCCACTTCAACAGCACTGCATCCCTGGTCAAGAAACTGACTCAGAGCTATCAGGAAGTGCAGGATCATCTCGCCGAGGGTGCCAACCGCCTGGCCCTGGACGAACAGACTCGCCAACGCTTGCTGGCTGCCCTGCACGCCGACGCGGCGCAGGCTCCACGGGAACGCCTGACGCCACCGCGCGATCAGGAACCGCCTCGCGACTACGCCCCCAAAGCCCCGAACGCGCCGGGCATGCTCGATGAGCATTACGGCCTGAAGAAGTAATCAGGTTTCGCGCGACATGAAAAAGCCCTCGGACGAGTGATTGTCCGGGGGCTTTTTTAATTCTGAAGTTTTCATCGCCTGAACAAGCGGCACAAAAAATGCCCGATCCTTTAAGGATCGGGCATTTTCATTTCAGGGAGAGATCAGCCTCTCATGGGTACTGCTGAACAGTGCCTTGCTGTTGCTGACCGCCGTATTGCTGGCCCGGAATCGCCTTCAGGTTGACCTCGACGCGGCGGTTCTGTGCCCGGCCATTGGCATCACCGTTGCTGGCAATCGGGTTATCCGGCCCGGCACCACGTGCCGACAGGTTGGCGCCGCTGACACCCTGAGAGGTCAGGTAGGTCGCTACGCTCTGCGCACGACGCTGGGACAGGTCCATGTTGTGCTGGCGGCTGCCGGTGCTGTCGGTGTAGCCGACGATCTCGATCTGGTTCTGGTTGAACTCCTTGAGCGAGCCCGCCAGGTTGTTCAGCGGCTGGTAGAAACTCGATGCGATGTTCGCCGAATCGGTGGCGAACGTGATGTTGCCCGGCATGATCAGCTTGATCTGATCGCCTTGACGCTGCACCTCAACCCCGGTGTTGGCCATGCTGGCCCGCAGTTTTTTCTCTTGCTGGTCGGCGTAGTAACCGTAACCGGCGGCAGAAGCACCCACCACGGCGGCGCCAATCAGCGCGCCCTTGCCACGGTTATCGTGACTGATGGCAGCACCGGCCAACGCACCGGCCAGGGCGCCGAGGCCACCGTATTTGGCGGTTTTGCTCATGCCCGTGGAGCTGCCATCAGCCTGACCCTGGTTGTCATAAGGGTTCGGCGATGCGCAACCGGACAACAGAGCCACCGCAGTAGCGACAACAATCAAACGACGCGAGGTGAACATGGAGGAGCTCCTACTTTTTTGCATTCTGTGGTGCAACGGACTTAAGCAATGAACCTTTGCGGGCTTTGGATCACTGGCAACGACAAAAATTCCGTCAGTGCCATTCAAGCTCGCACAAAGGGGTTACCGCGCATTTCATCGCCCAGACAGGTGTCCGGACCATGCCCGGCCACTACGGTGGCCTCTTCGTCGAGGGTATACAACCGCTGCTTGATCGATCGCACGAGTGTTGCCTGATCACCACCCCACAAATCCGTACGCCCTACCCCACGCTTGAACAGCGTGTCACCGGCAATCAGCAGCTTAGCCTCTGAAAACCAAAAGCTCATGGAACCTGGCGTATGACCCGGCGTGTGCAACGCCACGCCACATCCGCAGGCCAGCTCTTCTTCATCGGCCAGCCAGCGATCTGGTGATGGTACCGGGGTGTAAGGCACGCCGAACATCTGGCACTGCATCTCCAGGTTGTCCCAGAGAAATTGATCTTCTTTATGCAGGTGCAGGGTTGCGCCGGTTTTCTCCTTCAACTGGCCGGAGGCCAGGAAGTGATCGAGGTGCGCGTGGGTATGAATGATGCTGACCACCTTCAGGCCCAAGGCGTCGAGGCGCGCGAGGATCAGCTCGTGATTGCCGCCCGGGTCGACGACGATGGCTTTTTTAGTGATGGGGTCGCCGATGATTGTGCAGTTGCACTGCAAAGGGCCGACGGGGAAGGTTTCGCGGATGAGGGTTGGGCTTGGGACAGTCATGGGAAGTCGATGGCCTGTATTGAACGGAATGCCGAGAGCTTTACTTCAGGATTCTACGCCACTTGCCGATACAGTTAGCCGGGCCAGTTATTTGACGCCACCAAACAGAAAAATAGTGGCCATATGATATCTCAATCGTGCAAAATCGTACTTTTGTAGCGGTCGCATTCGGGAAGGACCGCAGCGCACTCAGGAATTTCGCATGCCTACGCCGTTGTCTTACTCATTTAGCTTTCCTTCGATGCTGACTGGCGACAAAGCCGTCGACAGCCTGATTTCCGGAACCTATTGGCTAGGTTCAAACTGGAGTGTCTTCGGGCCCACCAATCTCAGCTACAGTTTTATTACATCAACCACCTCGTATTTTGCCACCAACTATAGCCCCGACAATGAGTACACCAACGCGTATGCCCTGACATCTGCGCAGCAAAACGCAGTCATCAGCGCGCTAAGTACCTGGAGCGCCGTTGCCAATCTCAATTTCACGCAGACCAGCGACACTCTCACAAATGTCGGCGATTTGCGATTTGGCGGCTACTTGTCGATGGATGCGCAGACGGCGGCCTGGGCCTATTTCCCCGCCGATACTCCCAATGCAGGGGATGTATGGATCGGTCCGGCGACAAACAATGCCAACCCTGTCAAAGGCACTTACGACTATTTGACCTTTGTACACGAAATCGGCCATGCGCTCGGCCTGAAGCATCCGTTCTCCGCGAGTTCGACAAACGCCACCTTGCTTGATGCATCAATGGACGATGTCCGTTACACCGTCATGAGTTACAACGACTCATATTCTTATCAACCGACTACGCCGATGCTGCTGGACATTCTCGCCATTCAGAGTCTGTACGGAGCCAATACTCAGTGGCAGACCGGTAACAATACCTACAGTTGGGCGTCTGACCAGTCGATTTTCGAGACTATCTGGGATGCTGGTGGTAACGACACTATCGATGGCAGCAATCAGCTTCAGTCAGTGCGCATCAATCTGAACGAAGGCGCTTTCAGTACGATTGGTAAGGCGTTTGTAGATCTCACAACACAAGCCGCTGTCACTGACGGATTGGCGATTGCCTTCGGCACGAAGATAGAGAACGCGACCGGGTCAGCTTTTGATGACATTCTGATCGGGAATGCTCTGGGTAATGCACTTAATGGTGGTAAAGGTGCGGACATCATGCAGGGAGGTGATGGCAACGACGTCTACTATGTGGACAACGTCGGTGACAGCATTATTGAGTTTGCAACTGCTTCTTCGGGAACAGACACCGTCATTTCTTCGATAAGTTATGTCCTCGGCACCAACCTTGAGAACCTGACTCTAACAGGAGCCTCCAACCTCAATGGCACCGGTAATGCCCTGAACAATATCCTTGTCGGTAATATTGGCAGCAACATTCTGGACGGTGGTCTAGGTGCCGATACACTAATCGGTGGGGCTGGCAACGACACTTATATCGTCGATAACACTCAGGATGTCGTTAGCGAATCCAGCACCCTGCCTAACGAGATCGACAACGTCCTCGCGTCTGTCAGCTTCACTCTGAGCGCCAACGTTGAAAACCTCACCCTGACCGGCACCGACAACATCAATGCCATTGGTAACGCCCAGAACAACGTACTGATCGGTAACACTGGCAACAATGAACTATTCGGCGGCGCAGGCCTGGACACCTTGATCGGAGGTGCAGGCAATGACATCTACTATCTTGATCAGGCTGGCGAGCTCGTGTTGTTGCAGGAAAACGCCAACGAAGGCCGTGATAGCCTGAACATCACATACGCCGCCACGGCGCAGACAAACGTCATCGACATGAGCCAGAGCAGCCTTCAAAACGTCGAAAACGTTATGCTGATCGGCGCGGGGGCGTTCACCGTGATCGGTAACGATCTGGACAATACTCTACTCGGCAACAATGCCAACAACACCCTTCAGGGTGGCACCGGTAACGACCAGTTGGACGGCGGTGCAGGCGCCGATACGTTGAGCGGAGGCATTGGCAATGATACGTTCACCGTCGATAACGCTAGCGACACGGTCATCGAATTGGCAGGCGAAGGCCGTGACCTGATTCGCACCTCGATCAGCTATACCCTCTCGGCCAACGTTGAAGACGGCCTGCTGCTGGGTACTGCCGCGATTGATCTATACGGCAACAATCTCGACAACGTCTTGAGCGGTAACAGTAGCAACAACACCCTGAACGGCGGCCTCGGTGCCGACACCCTGATCGGCGGCGGCGGTGTCGATACCTAC
>NZ_JBYVYM010000037.1:0-53572 GCF_058148225.1 Pseudomonas sp. DF5 | reverse complement strand
CGGTGCGGCGATCCGACTTGCCCGCGAAGGCGTCATTGGCAACACCACATTTCCAAAGACAAAAAAAGCCCGCAGTGTGAGCGGGCGAAAGACCAAAGAAGCTATATGCGCAGTCGCTTCCAGGTTGAGGCAGCTGCTTGGGGGATCAGCTGCCGCGATACGTGGAATAGCTGTATGGCGAAATCAGCAAAGGCACATGGTAGTGATCCTGTTCCGCAGAGATGCCAAACCGCAGCACCACCACGTCGAGGAACGCAGGCTCAGGCAGCTGAACGCCCCGGGCGCGGTAGTAATCGCCCGCATGAAATTGCAGCTGATAGACCCCGGTACGGTAGTCATCGCCTTGCAGCAACGGCGCATCGACCCGGCCGTCGCTGTTGGTGAGCGCCGTGGCGACCAGTTCCAGCTGCGAGCCTTCGACGCGGTACAGCTCGACCTTGATCGAACTGCCCGGGCAACCGTGTGCAGCGTCCAAAACGTGTGTAGTCAAACGTCCCATTGATTCTGCGCGCCTGCCTGCGTGGAGCAGTCAGACCTCGCGCCTCCCGAAGTCAGTTGAAAAGGAGACCGCACCGTTCCGGAGCACGAAAAGTTGCGGCGAGCGACTGATTAAGACATTTTTCAAAAAAATTGTACACAATAAAAACGACATTTTTACCACCACCAACGTCATTCAGTGTTTGCAAGCGAATCTTGCGCAAAACCATAAGATCAGTGGACCTTCCATCCATTAGCTGACCACTCAGGCAGGTTTATTGCAGTACCCTCCAATGAGGGCAGTGAGTGAAAAATGCAAAAAATCAGGCTTACAAAGTGAATATAAAGTTGTATACAATCACTCCATCGCTGTGACGCCAGCCTGCCCTCTCATCGCCAGGCCGCCACACACACCCTGACTTTGAACAAGTCGACACGAACAAGAAGGAAGACTGCAGTGAGCGCTGACTACCCACGCGACCTGATCGGTTACGGCAGTAACCCTCCTCACCCACACTGGCCGGGCAATGCCCGCATCGCCCTGTCCTTCGTGCTCAACTACGAGGAAGGTGGCGAGCGCAATATCCTTCACGGTGATAAAGAGTCCGAAGCCTTCCTCTCGGAAATGGTCTCGGCGCAGCCGCTGCAAGGCGAGCGCAACATGAGCATGGAATCCCTTTACGAGTATGGCAGCCGTGCCGGCGTCTGGCGGATTCTGAAACTGTTCAAGGAATTCGACATCCCGCTGACCATCTTCGCCGTGGCCATGGCCGCCCAGCGTCACCCGGACGTGATCCGCGCGATGGTCGAGGCCGGCCACGAGATCTGCAGCCACGGCTATCGCTGGATCGACTACCAGTACATGGACGAAGCGCAGGAACGCGAGCACATGCTCGAAGCGATCCGCATCCTTACCGAAATCACCGGCGAGCGCCCACTGGGCTGGTACACCGGCCGCACCGGTCCGAATACTCGTCGGCTGGTGATGGAGGAAGGCGGTTTCCTCTACGACTGCGACACCTACGACGACGACCTGCCCTACTGGGAACCGAACAACCCGACCGGCAAGCCACACCTGGTGATTCCGTACACCCTGGACACCAACGACATGCGCTTCACCCAGGTCCAGGGTTTCAACAAGGGCGACGACTTCTTCGAATACCTGAAAGACGCCTTCGACGTGCTGTATGCCGAAGGCGCCGAGGCACCGAAAATGTTGTCGATCGGCCTGCACTGCCGGCTGATCGGCCGCCCGGCGCGCCTGGCCTCACTCAAGCGCTTTATCGAATACGCTAAAAGTCATGAACAGGTGTGGTTCAGCCGCCGCGTCGACATCGCTCGCCACTGGCAGCAAACCCACCCGTACCAAGGGGCTGCCAAATGAGCACCTTTCAAACGCTGAAACCCTCGACCCTGAGCCGCGACGCATTTATCGCCGCCTTCGCCGACATCTACGAACACTCGCCATGGGTGGCCGAAAAAGCCTTCGACCTGGGCCAGGACGCTTCGATCGACCAGATCGAAACCCTGCACCAGCGCATGAGCGACATCCTGTTGAGCGCCGATCACGCCAGCCAACTGGCCCTGATCAACGCGCACCCGGACCTGGCCGGCAAAGCTGCCGTCCAGGGCCAACTGACCGAAGCCAGCACGAATGAACAGGCTGGCGCCGGTATTCACCAATGCACGGCCGAAGAGTTTGAGCGCTTCACCGAGCTGAACGACGCCTACAAGGCCAAGTTCAAGTTTCCCTTCATCATGGCGGTAAAAGGCAGCAACCGGCATCAGATCCTCGCGGCGTTCGAAACTCGCATTCACAACCCGGTCGACACCGAATTCAAATGCGCGCTGGCGGAGATCAACAAAATCGCGTTGTTCCGATTACTGACCCTATAGCGACCTTGGCCCGAGCGAGTTCCCGAACGCAGAACGAGCCCAGGGCCCTGCAAGCATCCCAAGCCAACTTATTAAAGGCAGACAAGAAGAATGAAAGCTTACGCCGTACCTTTCGAGAAGTTCGTCAACCTGGCCGACGCCCGTCTGGGCACCAAAATCATCTCGGTCACCGATGACTGGTTCGCAGACGCCAACCGTCTGTTCCAGCCGACCCCGGCCGTGTGGAAGGAGGGCGTGTTCGATGACAACGGCAAGTGGATGGACGGCTGGGAGTCGCGCCGCAAGCGCTTCGAAGGCTACGACAGCGCGGTGATCCGCCTGGGCGTACCGGGTTCGATCAAAGGCGTGGACATCGACACTTCATTCTTTACCGGCAACTACCCGCCATCGGCCTCCCTGGAAGCCTGCTTCCTGGCCTCGGGCGAGCCGGACGAAAACACCCAGTGGACTGAAGTGCTGTCGGCCGTCGAACTGCAGGGCAACAGCCACCACTACCACGAAATCAATAACGACCAGGCGTTCAGCCACCTGCGCTTCAACATCTATCCGGATGGTGGCGTGGCCCGTCTGCGCGTGTACGGCATTCCGTTCCGCGACTGGTCGGCCGTTGGCGACAACGAACAAGTCGACCTGGCTGCGGCCCTGAACGGCGGTCGCGCCCTCGCCTGCTCCGATGAACACTTCGGCCGCATGAGCAACATCCTCAACCCGGGCCGTGGCATCAACATGGGCGATGGCTGGGAAACCGCACGTCGTCGTACCCCGGGCAATGACTGGGTGATCGTCGCGCTGGGCCATGCCGGTGAAGTCGAGAAAGTCATCGTCGACACCCTGCACTTCAAGGGCAACTACCCGGACAGCTGCTCGATCCAGGGCGCATTCGTGAAGGGCGGCACCGACAGCCAGATCGAAACCCAATCGCTGTTCTGGCGCGAACTGCTGCCAAGCCAGAAGCTGGAAATGCACGCCGAACACACCTTCGCCGAGCAGATCAAGGCGCTGGGCCCGATCACCCACATCCGCCTGAACGTGTTCCCGGATGGTGGTGTGAGCCGCCTGCGAGTCCTCGGCAAGGTCGTTAAATAAGCGTCGCCCCAATCGCGGGCAAGCCCGCTCCCACAAGGAATTGTGGCGTTCACAAAACCTGTGGGAGCGGGCTTGCCCGCGATGGCGATAGAACAAACAACACAGAATTTGGATAAGAAGACCAGCATGCGCACATTGACGATTGAACCGCTGACCAAAGAAGCCTTCGCCCCTTTCGGTGACGTGATCGAAACCGACGGCAGCGATCACTTCATGATCAACAACGGTTCGACCATGCGCTTCCACAAACTGGCGACGGTGGAAACCGCCACGCCAGAGGACAAGGCGATCATCAGCATCTTCCGCGCCGACGCGCAGGACATGCCGTTGACCGTGCGCATGCTGGAGCGCCATCCGCTGGGCAGTCAGGCGTTCATTCCGCTGCTCGGCAACCCCTTTCTGATCGTGGTCGCGCCACTTGGCGATGCACCTGTATCAGGCTTGGTCCGCGCCTTCGTCACCAACGGCAGGCAGGGCATTAATTACCATCGCGGCGTCTGGCACCACCCGGTGCTGACGATCGAAAAGCGGGATGACTTCCTGGTGGTTGATCGCAGTGGCACAGGCAATAACTGCGATGAGCATTTTTTCCAAGAGGATGAGTGTTTGATCCTCGCCCCCCACCAATAAGAGAAGGTCTGATCACTCGACAACAAGGGTGACAGGCGAGAGGTAAAGACTGTGGAAGCACATCTGTTGGAATGGCTGAACCTGAGCGTGCGCTGGGTTCACATGATCACTGGCGTGGCCTGGATCGGCGCGTCGTTCTATTTCGTCTGGCTGGAAAACAACCTCAATCGGGTCAACCCGAAAAACGGGCTGGCGGGCGATTTGTGGGCGATCCATGGCGGCGGTATCTACCACCTGGAAAAATACAAACTGGCTCCACCGACCATGCCGGACAACCTGCACTGGTTCAAATGGGAAGCCTATTTCACTTGGTTGTCGGGGATCGCGCTGCTGTGCGTGGTGTTCTACTCCAACCCGACGTTGTACCTGCTGGCACCGGGCAGCACCCTGAGTGGTCCTGAAGGCGTGGCCATTGGCCTGGGCTCGCTGTTCATCGGCTGGTTCATCTACTCCTTCCTCTGCGACTCGGCCCTGGGCAAACGCCCTGCCCTGCTCGGCTTTATTCTGTTCGTGCTGATCATCGGCGCCGCCTACGGTTTCAGCAAAGTGTTCAGCGGTCGTGGCGCATACCTGCACGTCGGCGCGATCATCGGCACCATCATGGTCGGCAACGTGTTCCGCATCATCATGCCGGCCCAGCGCGCACTGGTGGCGGCGATCGCCGAAAACCGCACGCCCGATCCGGCGCTGCCGGCCAAAGGTTTGCTGCGTTCGCGGCACAACAACTACTTCACCTTGCCGGTGCTGTTCATCATGATCAGCAACCACTTCCCGAGCACGTACGGCAGCCAGTACAACTGGCTGATCCTGGCCGGGATCGCGGTGCTGGCGGTGTTGGTGCGTCACTACTTCAACACCCGTCACGACAGCCACAAATTCGCCTGGACCCTGCCCGTTGCGGCGGTCGGCATGATTTGCCTGGCCTACGTGACCGGCCCGGCGCCGATGTCCAGCGCACCTGAAGTGGCCAAGGCTCCTGGGACCATCGAGTACCAGCCGCTGCCGGAAACCGCCCTGGGCGGTGGTGCCAAACCTGAAGCGGCGAAACCCGCTGAACCTGCCGCTGCACCGGCCCAAGCCTCGAATCAGGGCCCGACGTTCGACAAGGTTCATAGCGTGATTCAGGAACGTTGCGCGGTCTGTCACTCGGCCAAACCCACCAGCCCGCTGTTCAGTGCCGCACCCGCCGGGGTGATGTTCGACACGCCAGAACAGATCCGCCAAAACGCTGCCCGCATCCAGGCTCAAGCGGTCACCAGCCAGATCATGCCACTGGGCAACATCACCCAAATGACCCAGCAGGAACGTGACCTGATCGGCGCGTGGATTGTTCAGGGAGCTCCGACCCATTAATCGTTGAAAAGCTTCGCGGGCAAGTCGGATCGCCGCCCGCTCGCTCCTACAAGGTCAACACCACCCCCCCTGTAGGAGCGAGGCTTGCCCGCGAACGGCCGCACTGCGGTCCCCCTGATACAAAAATCACAAGAATAAAAAAGATCCGAGGTGTTGCATGTCCGAGCTATCCGAAGCGCGCATCCCCGACGCACCCGCCATTCAACGTTTACCCCTTGTGCAACTGATTCTGGTCGGTCTGCAACACGTTCTGCTGATGTACGGCGGCGCCATTGCAGTGCCGCTGATCATCGGGCAGGCCGCCGGCCTGAACCGTGAAGAAATCGCCTTTCTGATCAACGCCGACCTGCTGGTGGCCGGCATCGCCACCATCGTCCAGTCGCTGGGCATCGGCCCGATGGGCATTCGCATGCCGGTGATGATGGGCGCCAGTTTCGCCGCGGTCGGCAGCATGGTGGCCATGGCCGGGATGCCCGGCATCGGTCTGCAAGGGATCTTCGGCGCGACCATTGCCGCCGGTTTCTTCGGCATGCTCATCGCACCGTTCATGTCCAAGGTCGTGCGCTTCTTCCCGCCGCTGGTGACCGGCACCGTCATCACCTCGATCGGTTTGTCGCTGTTCCCCGTGGCCGTGAACTGGGCCGGTGGCGGTGCTGGCGCGGTTCAATTCGGTTCGCCTGTTTATCTGGCCGTTGCCGCACTGGTGTTGGCCACCATTCTGTTGGTCCATCGCTTCATGCGCGGATTCTGGGTCAACATCTCGGTGCTGATCGGCATGTGCCTGGGTTACGCGATTTGCGGCGTGATCGGCATGGTCGACCTCAGCGGCATGGACCAGGCGCCATGGCTGCAAATCGTCACCCCGCTGCATTTCGGCATGCCGAAATTCGAGCTCGCACCGATTCTGTCCATGTGCCTGGTGGTGGTGATCATCTTCGTCGAGTCCACCGGGATGTTCCTGGCGCTGGGCAAAATCACCGGCCAGGACGTCACGCCGCGGATGCTGCGTCGCGGCTTGCTGTGCGATGCCGGTGCTTCGTTTTTCGCCGGCTTCTTCAACACCTTCACCCACTCCTCATTCGCTCAGAACATCGGCCTGGTACAAATGACCGGCGTACGTTGCCGCTCGGTGACCATCGTCGCCGGTGGCTTACTGATCGTGCTGAGCCTGCTGCCGAAAGCCGCGTTCCTGGTGGCGTCGATTCCGCCGGCGGTCTTGGGCGGTGCGGCAATCGCGATGTTCGGCATGGTCGCCGCCACCGGGATCAAGATTCTTCAGGAAGCCGACATCGGTGACCGACGCAACCAGTTGCTGGTGGCGGTGAGCATCGGCATGGGGCTGATCCCGGTGGTGCGCCCGGAATTCTTCGCCCACCTGCCCATGTGGATGAGCCCGATCACCCACAGCGGCATCGCCATGGCCACGCTTAGCGCCCTAGCATTGAACCTGTTGTTCAACATCCTCGGCGGTCACGAACGCGCAGCCGTCAACGACTGCCACGCCCACACGCACTGACCCAGTACAAAGTACACACCCTGTGGCGAGTTCCCACAGGGGTGGCTGCCTGCACCTCAAACAATAAAAACAAGAGGGAGCAACAGATGATTCGAACCCAGACAAGTCTGTCGTTCGGCAATGCCCCATACCGGTCGCCAGTGCTCTGTTGCGGGGCACTTGAGACCTGGCCAAGGAGTCAGTATTCTCCGCGGCCGCCCGAATCCGGTCTAAAAAAAAGCCCGGATTTAATTCCTGACCAGAAAGCCAACTTACCCCGGCTCTGGGCAGTATCAAGGCATTCAAAAATAACGCTCGATCGACTGTTTTCGAACAGCCGGACGGGCGTTCTTTGGCTTTTTGAAAGCCTTGGCTCAGCTCTTGCTAACAGCACCAAAGCTGACCGCATGGATGATTTTTTACAGCAGCAAGAAAAGGCGCCACACCAGAGCGCCGACCTTAGAAAAATAACGTGGAACCACCTACTTTTTGGGAGCAACCGAATGAAACGTACGTGCACCAGCCTGATGCTCGCGGGATCCTTGCTGGCCGGGGGCCAGGCCATGGCCGGCGACTTGCTGCAATGGCAGAACAACAGCCTGACCTACCTCTATGGCAAGGACTTCCAGGTCAACCCGCGCATTCAGCAAACCGTCACTTTCGAGCACGCCGATGCATGGAAATACGGCGACAACTTCATGTTCGTCGACAAGATTTTCTACAACGGCAAGGACGACCCCGGCGTCGGTTCGAACACCTACTACGGCGAAATCAGCCCACGCTTGTCGTTTGGCAAGATCTTCGACCAGAAACTGGAGTTCGGTCCGATCAAGGACGTGCTGCTGGCCATGACGTACGAGTTCGGTGAAGGCGATACCGAGTCTTACCTGATCGGTCCTGGCTTCGACCTGGCGATTCCTGGCTTCGACTACTTCCAGCTGAACTTCTACCAGCGTCACACCGAAGGCAGCCGCCCGGGTGACAACGTCTGGCAGATCACCCCGGTCTGGTCCTACACCATTCCGGTGGGCGATTCGAACATCCTGATCGATGGCTTCATGGACTGGGTGGTCGACAACGACAAGAACAGCAAAG
The DNA here is from genome assembly GCF_058148225.1 of Pseudomonas sp. DF5. Lineage (NCBI taxonomy): Bacteria > Pseudomonadati > Pseudomonadota > Gammaproteobacteria > Pseudomonadales > Pseudomonadaceae > Pseudomonas > Pseudomonas sp. DF5. The sequence continues at coordinate 45,540 of NZ_JBYVYM010000037.1, read as the reverse complement.
GCACCTACCACGCCAACCTGCACTTCAACCCGCAGATCAAATACGACTTGGGCAAGGCGCTGAACATTGGCGAGAAGCAGTTGTATGTGGGTGTCGAGTACGACTACTGGTCGGACAAGTACGGGATCAGGGACAGCCAATACTTCAAGACCGATCAGAGCAACACGAGCTTGCTGGTGAAGTTCCACTTCTGATCGTAAAAGCTTCGCGGGCAAGCCTCGCTCCTACAGGTCTTGTGTCGTTCACCGGTTATGTGAACGACTCAAATCCGTAGGAGCGAGGCTTGCCCGCGAACAGCCACACCGCAAATCTCAAGCCGGAACAGCAGGCTCCACCAACCCCAGAAACCGGCACAGCTCATCGCGCTTGGCCAACGCATCGCGCCGCCCCAGATCAATCAATTCGCTGCAATACCCCGCCTCGAACAACAGATAACTCAGTACCCCCGCCCCGCTCGTCTTGGTCGCTCCCGGCCCGCGTAAAAACAGGCGCAAGGCTGCCGGCAGTTCCTGGCGATGCCGCGCGGCAATTTCATCGATCGGCTGACTCGGTGAAATCACCAACACATCCACTGGCGCCGCTCCCAATGCACGACTCGAGATGCCGTCGGGCAGCAGATGGCTGAACTGGTTCAGACGCTGCAACAACTCGATGTCACTTTCCAGGCTGTCAATGAACGTACTGTTGAGCAGGTGCCCACCGACTTGCGCCAGGGTCGGCTGCTGACCGGTGTAGGCACGTTGCAGCGGCTGTTGCGGATCGATCCCGCGCGGGTTGCCGCTGACGCCCACCACCAGCACGCGACTGGCGCCCAAGTGCAGGGCCGGGCTGATCGGTGCCGATTGACGCACCGCGCCATCGCCGAAATATTCTTCGCCGATTTTTACGGGTGCGAACAGCAATGGAATCGCGGAACTGGCGAGCAGATGGTCGACAGTCAGCTGGGTCGGCACGCCGATTCGCCGATGGCGCAACCAGGACTCGATGGTGCCGCCGCCCTGATAAAACGTGACGGCCTGGCCGGACTCGTAGCCGAACGCTGTAACCGCTACGGCCCGCAATTGCTTTTGCGCAATCGCTTCGGCGATCCCGGGCATGTGCAGTTTGTGATTGAGCAAGCGGCGCAGCGGCGAACTGTTAAGCAGGGCCACCGGCACCGGCGAGCCAATGCCCATCAGGTTGTGACTGACAAAACGGGTGGCCTGATGGATCACCCCCGGCCAATCGCTGCGTAATACCAGATGGCTACGAAAACCTTGCCAGAAGGCCGTCAGACGCTCGATCGCGCCACGAAAATCCATCGCCCCACTGGCCAGGCTGACCGCATTGATCGCACCGGCCGAGGTGCCGACGATCACCGGAAACGGATTCGTCGCCCCCATCGGCAGCAGCTCGGCAATCGCTGCCAGCACGCCTACTTGATAGGCCGCACGAGCCCCACCGCCGGAAAGAATCAACCCTGTAACCGGTTCAGCAGGACTCATTGCAACACTCCATGGTGCTTAAAGGGATCGGTGACTCAACCGCGTTTGGAGTACAGTTTCGGCTCGCCCGGTGGGCGGCTCTTGAAGCGCCGATGCGCCCAGAGATATTGCTCCGGACATTCGCGCAACGCACCTTCCACCCATTGGTTGATCCGAATGCAATCGGCCTCTTCCGTCTCGCCAGGAAAGCCTTCGAGCGGGGCATGAATCACCAGTCGATAACCGCTGCCGTCAGCCAGGCGCTCCTGGGTGAACGGCACCACCAGCGCCTTGCCCAAACGTGCGAATTTGCTGGTGGCGGTGACAGTTGCCGCCTGAATCCCGAACAGCGGCACGAAGATACTTTGCTTGGCGCCGTAGTCTTGATCCGGTGCGTACCAGATCGCTCTCCCTGCCCGCAGCAGCTTGAGCATGCCGCGCACGTCGTCGCGCTCCACCGCCAGCGAGTCGAGGTTGTGCCGCTCGCGGCCTTGGCGCTGGATGTAGTCGAACAGCGGATTCTTGTGTTCGCGGTACATGCCATCGATGGTGTGTTGCTGACCGAGCAACGCTGCGCCGATCTCCAGCGTGGTGAAGTGCACGGCCATCAGAATCACGCCCTTGCCGTCCGCCTGAGCCTGTTTCAAATGTTCCAGGCCTTCGACATGGGCCAATTTCGCCAGACGCTTGCGCGACCACCACCAGCTCATGGCCATCTCGAAGAAGGCGATGCCGGTGGACGCGAAGTTTTCCTTGAGCAGGCGTTTGCGCTCGGCAGCGGATTTTTCAGGGAAACACAGCTCAAGATTGCGCTTGGCAATGCGCCGTCGGTCGCCGGCCACTCGGTACATCAATGCACCCAGGGCGCGACCGATCGCCAGTAACGCCGGATACGGCAACTGCACAATCAGCCACAACAGCCCCAGGCCACACCACAGCGGCCAGAAACGCGGAGAAAGAAATGCTGTTCGAAATCGCGGGCGTTCCATTAAAGGTTCCGGAAAGTTAATGGCCGCGCATTCTACATCGTTCGACCCGGCTTGCGGCCTGCGGGCGTTCTCGTTATAAGTCTCGGCACTTTTAGTGACAAGCCGTTGTATGCCGACCATGAGCCAAACCGAACCGCTAGACCAAGATCCCGTGTTCCAGTTGAAGGGCAGCATGCTGGCCATTACGGTGCTGGAACTGGCCCGTAACGACCTCGAGAACCTTGATCGGCAACTGGCCGCCAAGGTCGCCCAGGCGCCCAACTTCTTCAGTAACGCGCCGCTGGTACTGGCCCTGGACAAACTCCCGGCCAGCGAAGGCTCGGTCGACCTGCCGGGATTGATGCGCATCTGCCGCCAGCATGGCCTGCGCACCCTGGCGATCCGTGCCAGCCGCATTGAAGACATCGCCGCCGCCATTGCGGTCGATCTGCCAGTGCTGCCGCCGTCCGGCGCGCGGGAACGCCCGCTCGACCCGCTCGAAGGCGTCGTGGCGAAAAAACCGGAAAAACCACCGGAGCCGACCATCAAACCGACCAAAATCATCACGTCGCCAGTACGTGGTGGCCAGCAGATTTATGCTCAGGGCAGCGATCTGGTGGTGATTTCGTCGGTCAGCCCGGGGGCGGAACTTCTCGCCGACGGCAACATCCATGTATACGGCGCGATGCGCGGTCGTGTGCTGGCCGGCGTCAAAGGTGATACGAAAGCCAGGATTTTCTGTCAGCAAATGACCGCTGAACTGGTCTCCATCGCCGGTCACTACAAGGTTTCCGAGGACCTGCGCCGCGATCCATTGTGGGGCGCCGGAGTACAAGTCAGCCTGTCGGGTGACGTGTTGAACATCATTCGGCTTTAACGGATACTGCCGCATTTTCCAAGCATCTCTAAAACGTAGCGAAAACGGCTCAAACGAAGTAGGAAAAAGGCTAAAGGCAGTGTTTACCGGGGGTAGATACCGCTCAAAACCGGATTCCAGCCAAGGCTGTCCGACTGCAGTAGTTTTTCAAGAGATGTTTTTCAGGGGCTAAACGTCCTTTTTCCTTAGGGGTAAAACACCTTGGCCAAGATTCTCGTGGTTACATCCGGCAAGGGTGGTGTGGGTAAGACCACCACCAGCGCCGCTATCGGTACCGGCCTCGCTCTGCGTGGTCACAAAACAGTTATCGTCGACTTCGACGTCGGCTTGCGTAACCTCGACCTGATCATGGGTTGCGAGCGCCGCGTGGTGTATGACTTCGTCAACGTGGTGAACGGCGAAGCCAACCTGCAACAGGCCCTGATCAAAGACAAGCGCCTGGAAAACCTCTACGTGCTGGCCGCCAGTCAGACCCGCGACAAAGACGCGCTGACCCAGGAAGGCGTAGAAAAAGTCCTGATGCAGTTGAAAGAAGACTTCGAATTCGTGGTCTGCGACTCCCCGGCCGGTATCGAGAAAGGTGCCCACCTGGCCATGTACTTCGCTGACGAAGCGATCGTCGTGACCAACCCGGAAGTCTCCTCCGTACGAGACTCGGACCGCATGCTGGGCCTGCTGGCCAGCAAGTCCCGTCGCGCCGAAAACGGCGAAGACCCGATCAAGGAACACCTGTTGCTGACCCGCTACAACCCTACGCGCGTCGTCAACGGCGAAATGCTCGGCGTCGAAGACGTCAAGGAAATCCTCGCGGTGACCCTGCTGGGCGTGATTCCAGAATCGCAAGCCGTCCTCAAGGCCTCCAACCAGGGCGTGCCGGTGATTCTCGACGACCAGAGCGACGCCGGCCAGGCGTACAGCGATGCCGTCGATCGTCTGTTGGGCAAGACCGTGGACCATCGTTTCCTCGATGTCGAGAAGAAGGGATTCTTCGAGCGACTTTTTGGAGGTAGGTAATGAACCTTTTTGACTTCTTTCGTGCCAACAAAAAGCCCAGTACCGCCTCGGTAGCGAAAGAGCGTCTACAGATCATCGTGGCGCATGAACGCGGCCAACGCAGTACGCCGGACTACTTGCCAGCCTTGCAGAAGGAACTGGTGGAAGTGATCCGCAAGTACGTCAATATCGGGTCCGATGACGTGCACGTCGCTCTGGAAAACCAGGGTAGCTGCTCGATTCTGGAACTCAATATCACCCTGCCCGATCGCTGAGTCGATCCGGCGGGAGCCACGGCGGCTCAGGCTCTCCAGCCATCTGTAGGAGCGAAGCTTGCTCGCGAAGCAGGCAACTCGGTCTATTCGATAAACCGAGGTGATGCTTTCGCGAGCAAGCTTCGCTCCTACAGGGGCGGGGGCCTGAGCCGCCGTTGGCGTTTGTTACGAGGCTGTTTTAATGCCGTTGTCCAACATCCGCATCATCTATCAGGACGCCGCCGTACTGGTGGTGGATAAACCGACCCTGTTGCTCTCCGTCCCCGGACGGGCCGATGACAACAAGGACTGCCTGATTACGCGCCTGCAAGAAAACGGCTACCCGGAAGCGCGAATTGTCCATCGGCTGGACTGGGAAACCTCCGGCATCATTCTGCTGGCCCGTGACCCGGACACTCATCGCGAGCTGTCTCGGCAATTTCACGACCGCGAAACCGAAAAGGCCTACACCGCCCTGTGCTGGGGACAACCGGAACTGGACAGTGGCAGCATCGACTTGCCCCTGCGCTACGATCCGCCGACCAAGCCACGGCATGTGGTGGACCACGAATTCGGCAAGCACGCCCTGACTTTCTGGCGTGTACTGGAGCGTTGTGGCGACTGGTGCCGCGTCGAGCTGACGCCAATCACCGGCCGTTCTCACCAGTTGCGCGTGCACATGCTCTCCATCGGCCACCCGCTGCTGGGTGACGGGCTCTACGCCCATCCGCAAGCCCTGGCTGCCTGGCCACGCCTGTGCCTGCACGCAAGCATGCTGAGCTTCACGCATCCGCAAAGCGGCGAACGCCTGCGCTTCGAGTGCCCGGCACCGTTCTAACGGTGATGCCCAGGCTTCGGTGTCGAGGGAGCTGTTGTGGCGAGGGAGCTTGCTCCCGCTGGAGTGCGGAGCACTCCCAAAACCAGCGACCGTATTCTGTCGGGCACACCGCGCAAGCAGGATTTGCGGCCGCTGCGCCGCCGAGCGGGAGCAAGCTCCCTCGCCACATTAAATCTCACGCGCCGCCAATATCAGGCCCGCCGCACTTTGCGCTTTCAATACGTTAAACTGGCGCCACTGCTGTCTGGAGCTTCTTATGCGCGAAGAGTTGAACCAAGGCCTGATCGACTTTCTCAAGGCCTCCCCTACCCCGTTCCATGCCACTGCCAGCCTTGTCCAGCGCCTGGAGGCGGCCGGTTTTGTGCGCCTCGACGAGCGTGAGCCGTGGGCCACCGAAGCCAATGGCCGTTACTACGTCACCCGTAACGACTCTTCGATCGTCGCGTTCAAAATGGGCCGTCATTCGCCCCTGCACGGCGGCATTCGCCTGGTCGGCGCGCACACCGACAGCCCGTGCCTGCGGGTCAAACCCCAGCCGGAACTGCAACGCCAGGGTTTCTGGCAATTGGGCGTCGAAGTCTATGGCGGTGCACTGCTGGCGCCGTGGTTCGACCGCGATCTGTCGTTGGCCGGCCGCGTGACCTTCCGCCGCGATGGCAAGGTCGAGAGCCAATTGATCGACTTCAAGGCCCCCGTTGCAATCATTCCGAACCTGGCCATTCACCTCAACCGTGAAGCCAATATGGGCTGGGCGATCAATGCCCAGACCGAACTGCCGCCGATTCTCGCGCAATTCGCCGGTGACGAGCGCGTGGACTTCCGCGCCGTGCTCACCGATCAACTGGCCCGCGAACATGGCCTGAATGCCGACGTGGTGCTCGATTACGAGCTGAGTTTCTACGACACCCAAAGCGCCGCGGTCATCGGCCTGCATGGCGACTTCATCGCTGGCGCGCGCCTGGACAACCTGTTGTCGTGCTACGCCGGCCTGCAAGCGTTGCTGACCACTGATACCGATGAAACCTGCGTACTGGTCTGCAACGATCACGAAGAAGTCGGTTCTTGCTCGGCCTGTGGCGCCGACGGTCCGATGCTTGAGCAAACCCTGCGTCGCCTGTTGCCCGAAGGGGATGAATTCGTACGGACCATTCAGAAATCCCTGCTGGTCTCGGCCGACAACGCCCACGGCGTGCATCCGAACTACGCCGACAAGCACGACGCCAACCACGGTCCGAAACTCAACGCCGGCCCGGTAATCAAGGTCAACAGCAACCAGCGCTACGCCACCAACAGCGAAACCGCCGGGTTCTTCCGTCATTTGTGCATGGCCGAAGAAGTACCGGTGCAGAGCTTCGTGGTGCGCAGCGACATGGGCTGCGGCTCGACCATCGGCCCGATCACCGCCAGCCACCTGGGCGTGCGCACCGTGGACATCGGCCTGCCGACGTTCGCCATGCACTCGATCCGCGAACTGTGCGGCAGCCATGACCTGGCGCACCTGGTCAAAGTGCTGAGCGCGTTCTACGCCTGCCACGAGTTGCCATAACCCTTGTGATTAAAAGGCAACTTTTGTGGCGAGGGAGCTTGCTCCCGCTCGGCTGCGAAGCAGTCGTAACTTGGCAAACTCGGTCTGGCTGATTAGCCGATGTTGCTTTGTTTTGGGGCTGCTTCGCAGCCCAACGGGAGCAAGCTCCCTCGCCACAATGATCTTGCGATCCATTCCTGCCACACATCACCAACGCCCGCCCGAAAGCCGCCTAGACTTGCAGTACCCTCCTTCGACAAGGCTGTCGCCATGATCTCGATGTCTTCGTTTCACGCCATGCTGGTTCCGATTCTTTCCGGGATGATCATGCTGGCCGTCGGCTTCAACTTTCGCGACAAGAACGTCGGTGTGTTCGCGATGTGGGTCGGCATGTTGATGATCCTCGCCACCGTGATCTACAAGATCCTCGCCAAGCTCAACGAATAAACCCTTTCACCTGGCTCGCATTGATTTTGATGGGCTCGTACACTCGGCCGATCCGCTCATTCGAGGTTAACCGCCTAGTGCTCGCTCGTCTTTTTGCCCTGCCCTGTTTGTTCCTTGTCTGCCTGATGACGCTGCTGCCGCTGACGCCTGCCCAGGCGGTCGGCTTGCCGGGGCTGCTCGGTGGCTCGGCGAAGGCCCAGCCCGAAGCGCAAGCTCCGCTGGGACAGTCGCTGGACGAAGTCATCAAGTCTCTGGAAAACGATCAGCAGCGGACCAAACTGCTGGCGGACCTGAAGAAGTTGCGCGACGTCACCCAAAAAGCCCAACCGACCACGGAAGAAGGCGTGCTGGGCCTGATCGGCGGCACCCTGGCCAGTTTCGAAAAGAAATTTTCCGGCGCCGACAGCCCCGTCACACGCTGGTCTGAAGAAGTCGACCAGGCCAAGGATGAACTGGTGGCACTGATGCTGCCGGCCAATGAATGGCTACCGATTATCTTTGCCTTCGCCATGATCCTGATGGTCTGGAGCCTGCTGGCCGCCGCCCTGATCTGGCTCGGCCACCGGGTGCGCATGCGCTTCGGCCTCACCGAAGAACTGCCGCAACACCCCAAGGCGCTGGACATGCTGCGCTTTGCCTTGCGCAAACTCGGGCCGTGGATGATCGCCCTGGTCATGACGGTTTACATGACCTACGCCCTGCCCTCGTCATTGGGCAAAAGCCTGGCCATGGTGCTGGCTTATGCGCTGGTGGTCGGCACCTGTTTCTCGGCGATCTGCGTCATCGCGTTTTCCCTGCTCGATGGCCCGCATCGCCATCGCGCCTTGTACATCCTGCGTCATCAGGCCTTCCGCCCGTTGTGGCTGATCGGCAGTTTCGCCGCCTTCGGTGAAGCCCTGAACGATCCGCGCCTGATCGCCAGCCTCGGTGAACATCTGGCCCATACGGCGGCGACGTTCGCCAATGTACTGGCGGCGATCTTCACAGGTTTTTTCATTTTGCGTTTCCGCCGGCCCATCGCACACCTGATCCGCAACCAGCCGCTGTCTCGGCGCCTGACCCGCCGCGCCTTGAGCGACACGATCGAAATCCTCGGCACTTTCTGGTATCTGCCGGCGCTGGTGCTGGTGGGCATTTCGCTGTTCGCCACCTTCGTCTCCGCCGGCGACACCAGCACAGCGTTGCGTCAGTCGCTGATCTGCACCGTGCTGCTGGTGTTGTGCATGGTCATCAACGGGCTGGTGCGCCGTCATTCACTCAAGCCTCAACGCGGCCCCAAGCGCCATGCGCTGTATTCGGATCGCCTGAAAAGCTTCTTCTACACCCTCGCCCATCTGCTGGTGTGGCTGGCGTTCATCGAACTCGGCCTGCGGGTCTGGGGCATGTCGCTGATTCGCTTCACCGAAGGCGAAGGCCATGAAGTCAGCGTCAAACTGTTCAGCCTCGGTGGCACACTGATTTTTGCCTGGCTGATCTGGATCCTCAGCGACACCGCCGTGCATCACGCCCTCACCCGCTCACGCAAAGGTCCGGCCAACGCCCGTGCGCAGACGATGATGCCGCTGATCCGCAACGTGCTGTTCGTGGCGATTTTCATCATTGCGCTGATCGTCGCCCTGGCGAACATGGGCATGAACGTCACGCCGCTGCTGGCCGGTGCCGGTGTCATCGGCCTGGCCATCGGTTTCGGCGCGCAATCGCTGGTGGCCGACTTGATCACCGGGCTGTTCATCATCATCGAAGACTCCCTGGCCATCGACGACTACGTGGACGTCGGCGGCCACCTGGGCACGGTCGAAGGCCTGACCATTCGCACCGTGCGCCTGCGGGACATCGACGGCATCGTCCACACCATTCCGTTCAGCGAAATCAAAAGCATCAAGAACTACTCTCGGGAATTCGGCTACGCGATCTTCCGGGTGGCGGTGCCCTCGAACATGGACATCGACGAGGCAATCAAGCTGATGCGCGACGTCGGCCAGAAAATGCGCACCGACCCGCTGCAACGGCGCAACATCTGGTCGCCGCTGGAGATCCAGGGGGTCGAAAGTTTCGAGTCAGGCAATGCGATTCTGCGTGCGCGCTTCAAGACCGCACCGATCAAGCAGTGGGAAGTGTCCCGGGCGTTCAACCTGTCACTCAAGCGGCATCTGGATGAGGCCGGGCTGGATCTGGCGACACCGCGCATGAGCATTCAGGTGATCGCCCCTGGGGGCGAACAATCTGCGTAGACGAAAAATATCGTGTGGGCAGGCGCAGCGCGGGTTCAGACCACATCCACCCCGACATGAATCGCATCATGGCGCCAAAACTCCAGGTCACAATCGATCAGCCGCTGATGCTGATCGTAGTTGACCCGGGCAATCCGCAACCCCGGGCTGCCCACCGACACCCGTAAAGCCGCCGCCGCGTCCACCGACAACGCGGTCGGCACAATCTCGAAGCGCACCCGCCCGTAGTGCAAGTCGTAATGCCGCGCATACAGTTCGGTCATCGACTGATTCAGATCGAAATCCAGGATCCCCGGAAAATATTGCGGGTTCAGGTAGTGCTCCACATACAGCACCAATCGCCCGTCAATCCGTCGCGAGCGGCATATCTGGATCACGCTCGACAGCGCCGGCAACTGCAACCAGGCACACACCGCCGCTGACGCCGGTTGCAAACGCGCGGAAATCACCTCAGTGGACGGCACCCGCCCTTGGGCGCTGACCATCGCGTGAAAGTGGCTGCGTTGCATCAGGTTATAAGCCAGCCGTGGCGGCGACACGAACCAGCCGCGCCGCTCTTCGCGATAAATCTGGCCCTGGGCCTCCAACTGCAACAACGCCTCACGCACGGTGATCCGCGTGGTACCGAACAACTCACTGAGCTTGCGCTCGGCCGGCAACTTGCTCCCGGGCGCCAACAGGCCATGGTCGAGCTGTTCTTGCAGAACCTGCCCGATCGCTGTCACCGCTTTGGTTGTCTCGATGCGCATCAACGTTACCTATCTGGACTAGACCAGCACTGATTCAGGGCAGAACCGCGATCGAAACCGGGCTCCATCAACTGCCTGCAAGCCTAGGCACTGCAGATGACTGACAGATGACAAAGCCGCCGAACGGTTGCTTCAGACACCTGCAATTTCATGGCCAAGTCCCTTTCATATCAGCCCTTTAGCCATGGTCTACGCTTATCTCGCACCCCGCGTATCCGAGCGCAGGAAATTCAGGCCGACCGGTCGTCGACATCAAAATGTCATCCAGGACGCCTAAATTGGCTCAGGTATTGCTGACCTAGACCAACACAACCGCAATCGCAGCGTTGAAAACGCCCAAAGGAGCTTCGGATGAAACAGTTTTTCCTGGCATCACTGTTAGGCTCGACCATTGCCCTGTGCACTGCCGCCATGGCGGCGGATACCGATCTGAAAACACTCGAAGCCGCTGCGAAAGCGGAAGGCGCCGTCAACAGCGTCGGCATGCCCGATGACTGGGCCAACTGGAAAGGCACCTGGGAAGACCTGGCCAAGAAATACGGCCTGAAACACATCGACACCGACATGAGCTCGGCCCAGGAAATCGCCAAGTTCGCCGCCGAAAAAGACAACGCCACCGCCGACATCGGCGACGTCGGTGCCGCCTTCGGCCCGATCGCGGTCAAGCAAGGCGTGGTGCAACCTTATAAGCCGAGCACTTGGGAACAGGTTCCGGCCTGGGCCAAGGACAAGGACGGTAACTGGGCGCTGGCCTACACCGGCTCCATCGCGTTCATCATCAATAAAAAGTTGCTGCACGGTTCCGAGGCACCGACCAAATGGGCCGACCTCAAGACCGGCAAATACAAAGTTTCCATCGGTGACGTGAGCACCGCGGCTCAAGCGGCCAACGGTGTACTGGCTGCCGCCCTCGCCAATGGCGGTAACGAGAAAAACATTCAGCCGGCCCTGCTGCTGTTCGCTGACATCGCCAAGCAAGGTCGCCTGTCCATGGCCAACCCGACGATTGCCACCATGGAAAAGGGTGAAATCGAAGTCGGTGTGGTCTGGGATTTCAACGGTCTGAGCTACAAGGCCAAGATGGCCAATCCGGATGACTACACCGTGCTGATTCCATCCGATGGCTCGGTGATCTCCGGCTACACCACCATCATCAACAAATACGCCAAGCACCCGAACGCCGCCAAGCTGGCCCGCGAATACATCTTCAGCGACGCTGGCCAGATCAACCTGGCGAAAGGCAACGCCCGTCCGATCCGCGCCGAGCATTTGACTCTGCCGGAAGAGGTCAAGGCCAAGCTGCTGCCTAACGAGCAGTACAAAAATGTCACGCCGATCAAAGACGCCGACGCATGGGAGAAGACCTCCAAGGCGTTGCCGCAGAAGTGGCAGGAAGACGTCATCATCAATATGCCGTAAGGCAATAGATCCCCATTGGGGGATCTGATGGAGATCCATGTGGGAGCGGGCTTGCTCGCGAAGGCGGACTGACATTCAACACATTTGTTGACTGACACGCCGCTTTCGCGAGCAAGCCCGCTCCCACACTGGATCGAGTGAAGCCTGAGCCTTTTCGAACACCTGTTTTTGCGGAGTCCCAACCCCCATGAAGCACAACGTCATCCTTGTCGTGCTCGACGGCCTCAATTACGAAGTCGCGCGCCACGCCATGGGGCATCTGCAGGCTTACGTTGGCGCAGGACGCGCGGCGCTCTACAAACTGGAATGCGAACTGCCGGCCCTGTCCCGACCGCTTTACGAATGCATCCTGACCGGCGTTGCGCCGATCGACAGCGGCATCGTTCACAACAACGTCTCGCGCCTGTCCAACCAGCGCAGCATCTACCATTACGCCAGCGACGCCGGCCTGAAAACCGCCGCAGCGGCCTATCACTGGGTCAGCGAGTTGTATAACCGTTCACCGTTCGTGGCCGCCCGGGACCGTCACACCGACGACCCGAAACTGCCGATCCAGCACGGTCACTTCTACTGGAGCGACCACTACCCGGATTCGCACCTGTTCGCCGACGCGGAAAACCTGCGCCTGCGCCACGCGCCGAACTTTCTCTTGATCCACCCCATGAACATCGACGACGCCGGGCACAAGCACGGCCTCGACACCCCGCAATACCGCAACAGCGCCCGCTCGGCGGACGTCATCCTCGCCGACTACCTGCAAGGCTGGCTCGACGCCGGATACCAGGTGCTGGTGACCGCCGACCATGGCATGAACAACGACCGCTCGCACAACGGCCTGCTGCCCGAAGAACGCGAAGTGCCGCTGTTCGTCCTCGGCGACGCCTTCAGTTTCAACCAAGGCGCTGCACCGAAACAAACCGAACTGTGCGGTACCGTCTGCGAACTGCTGGGCGTGCCCCACGATAAACCTGTGTGCCGGGAGCTGCTCAAGTGAACGCCATGACCCGCAGTAAATGGCTGGCCGCTCTGTGCCTGGTGCCCTTCGCGATTTTCTTCTTCGTGTTCGAGATCGCCCCGCTGCTCTGGGTGATGATCAACAGCCTGCAATCGGAAGAGTTCGGTTGGGGCCTGGCCAACTTCAGCAAAATCTTCAATTCAAAGTTCTATTTGCAGGCGATCCAGTACAGCCTCGAGATCAGTTTCTGGTCCAGCGTATTCGGCATCGTCATTGCCGTACTCGGCGCCTACTCCCTGCGCCGGGTCGACTCGAAACTGCGCAACTTCGTGAATGCGTTCGCCAACATGACCAGCAACTTCGCCGGTGTGCCCCTGGCCTTCGCGTTCATCATCTTGCTGGGGTTCAACGGCACCTTCACCATCATGCTGAAACAGGCCGGAATCATTCAGGATTTCAACCTGTACTCGAAAACCGGGCTGATCATTCTCTACACCTACTTCCAGATTCCCCTGGGCGTGCTGTTGCTCTACCCGGCCTTCGATGCCCTGCGCGAAGACTGGCGTGAGTCCGCCGCCTTGCTCGGCGCCAACGGCTGGCAATTCTGGCGACACATCGGTCTGCCGGTGCTGACCCCGGCACTGCTGGGCACGTTCGTGATTCTGCTGGCCAACGCCCTCGGCGCCTACGCCACGGTCTACGCGCTGACCACCGGCAACTTCAACGTGTTGCCGATCCGTATCGCGGCGATGGTGTCCGGCGACATTTCCCTCGACCCGAACCTCGCCAGCGCCTTGGCCGTGGTGCTGGTGGCGTTGATGACCCTGGTGACCATCGTGCATCAGCTGCTGTTGAAGAGGAGCTACCATGTCTCGCGCTGAACTGGGGCCCGTCGGTGTCTACCACCGGGTCATCGTGTATTTGCTGTTTGCCATTCTGTTATTGCCGCTGCTCGGAACCTTGATCTACTCGATCGCCAGCAGTTGGTCGGCGACGATTATGCCCAGCGGCTTTACCTTCAAGTGGTATATCCAGCTGTGGAGTGATCCGCGTTTTCTCGACGCGTTCGGTCAGTCGTTGCTGGTTTGTATCGGCTCGCTGATTCTGTCGGTGGTGCTGATCCTGCCGCTGCTGTTCGTGGTGCATTACCACTTCCCGAAGCTCGACGCGCTGATGAACATCCTGATCCTGCTGCCCTTCGCGGTGCCGCCGGTGGTGTCGTCGGTGGGGCTGTTGCAGCTCTACGGTTCGGGGCCGTTCGCGATGGTGGGTACGCCATGGATTCTGATCGGTTGCTACTTCACCGTGGCGCTGCCGTTCATGTACCGGGCGATCACCAACAACCTGCAAGCGATCAACCTGCGCGACCTGATGGACGCCGCGCAACTGCTCGGCGCCAGCACTTTTCAAGCAGCCTTCCTGGTGGTGTTGCCGAACCTGCGCAAGGGGCTGATGGTAGCGTTGCTGCTGTCCTTCTCGTTCCTGTTCGGTGAGTTCGTGTTCGCCAACATCCTCGTCGGCACCCGCTACGAAACCCTGCAGGTCTACCTCAACAACATGCGCAACAGCAGCGGCCACTTCACCAGTGCGCTGGTGATTTCCTACTTCTTCTTTGTGCTGGTTCTGACCTGGGTGGCCAATATCTTGAACAAGGACAAAAGCGAATGAGCTATGTGAGCGTCCAACATCTTCAAAAAGATTACTCAGGCACCACCGTATTCAGTGACATCAACTGCGAAATCAAGAAAGGCGAATTCGTCACCCTGCTCGGCCCATCCGGTTGCGGCAAGTCCACGCTGCTGCGCTGCATCGCCGGCCTGACCTCGGTGGACGGCGGCCAGATTCTGCTGGAAGGTCACGACCTCGTCCCGCTGAGCCCGCAGAAACGTGGGATCGGCATGGTGTTCCAGAGTTATGCGCTGTTCCCGAACATGACCGTGGAGCAGAACGTCGCCTTCGGTTTGCGTATGCAGAAGGTCAACGCCGACGACAGCCAAAAACGCGTCGCCGAAGTGCTGAGACTGGTAGAGCTCAATGACTTCGCCGCCCGCTACCCGCATCAGCTGTCCGGTGGCCAGTGCCAGCGTGTCGCTCTCGCTCGTTCGTTGGTGACCCGGCCTCGGCTGTTGTTGCTGGATGAGCCGCTGTCGGCGCTGGATGCGCGGATTCGCAAGCACTTGCGCGAACAGATCCGTCAGATCCAGCGCGAACTCGGCCTGACCACGATCTTCGTCACTCACGATCAGGAAGAAGCCCTGACCATGTCTGACCGAATCTTCCTGATGAATCAGGGAAAGATCGTACAGAGTGGCGATGCCGAAACCCTCTACACCGCGCCCGTCGACGTGTTCGCCGCAGGCTTCATCGGCAACTACAACCTGCTGGACGCCGACAGCGCCAGCAAACTGCTGCAACGGCCGATCACCCACCGCATCGCCATTCGTCCGGAGGCCATCGAACTGAGCCTGAACGGTGAGCTCGACGCGCAGGTGCGCAGCCACAGCCTGTTGGGCAACGTGATTCGCTATCGGGTGGAAGCTCGGGGGGTGGAATTGGTGGTGGATGTGCTGAACCGCTCGGCGTCCGATCTGCATCCCGATGGTCAGCGCCTGGCACTTTCCATCGATCCGACAGCCCTGTGTGAGGTAGCCTGATGACCTTGCTGATGTTGAAGAGAGAACCGTACTGATGGCCCTGGCAATTTTTGATCTGGACGAAACCCTGATCCATGGCGACTGCGCCTCGCTGTGGAGCGAACAGATGGCCCGCCTCGGCTGGGTCGATGGCGAATCCTTCCTGCGTCGCGACAAGGAATTGATGGATGCGTACGGCAGGGGCCACCTGGCCATGGAGGACTACATGGCCTTCAGCCTGGAGCCGCTGATCGGTCGCACGCCGCAAGAGCTCGAGCACTTGGTGGCGCCCTGGGTGGAAGACTTCATCGAGCCGATCATCTTCAGCGACGCCACCAAAACCATCGCCGCCCACCGCAAGGCCGGCGACCGGATTCTGGTGATCTCGGCCTCGGGCACGCATTTGGTCAAGCCAATTGCCGACCGTCTGGGGATCGATGAAATTCTCGGCATCGAACTGGAAGTGGCGCACGGGGTGTACAGCGGCAACACGGTGGGCACCCTGACCTACCGCGAAGGCAAGATCACCCGCTTGCTGGAATGGCTGGACGCCGAAGAGGAAAACCTTGAAGGCGCGAGTTTCTATTCCGATTCACGCAACGATCTGCCGCTGCTGCTGAAGGTGGATTTCCCGCATGTGGTGAATCCGGATCCAGTGTTGCTCGAACACGCCGAAAAAGCCGGCTGGCCGATCCATATCTGGAAGTAACCAAGAGCCCTTGTAGGAGCGAGGCTTGCCCGCGAATGATGCGATGCGGTGTATCTGTCATACCGCGTCGCATCATTCGCGGGCAAGCCTCGCTCCTACTGGGTTCAGGTCAGGCTGTCGTCAATCACCAGCACCAGCTTGCCCGACACCTGATTGGTCGCCAGCTCCGCAAACGCCGCTTCGGCGTCCTCGATCGCAAACGTCCTGGCCAGTTGCGGGCTCAAACGCCCTTCGGCAAACAGCGGCCAGACGTGCTGGCTGAGATCGCTGAACAAATCGGCCTTGAACTGCTCGTCGCGATTGCGCAGGGTCGAACCCAGCAGTTGCACGCGCTTGGCCAGCACCTGCGCCAGATCCAGCTGCGCTTCACGACCGCCCATCAAACCGATCAACACCCAACGGCCATCGCGAGCCAGCAGCTTGAGGTTCAGCGCCGCATAGTTGCCACCCACCGGATCCAGGATCACATCGAACGGCCCCAGATCGTTCAGGCGGTCCAGATCCTTATTGCGCACCACTCCACCCTGGGCACCCAACGCTTCGCAGTAGGCCAGACGATCCTCGGAGCCGACGCTGACCCAGCACGGGTTGCCAAATGCCTTGCACAGCTGAATGGCAGCTGAACCGATTCCACTTGCTCCGGCGTGCAGAAGAACTTTCTCACCCGGCTTGAGCGCAGCCAGTTGAAACAAATTCAGCCAAACCGTCGCATACACTTCCGGCAACGCCGCGGCCTCGGCCAGGGACAATCCTTCGGGAACTGGCAGCACATGCCGTCCGTCGACAACTACCTCTTCGGCCATCCCACCCCCGGCCAGCAAGGCGCAAACCCGATCTCCGACCTGCCAGGACGAGCCCGGGCCGACCTCGCTGATCACCCCCGAACACTCAAGACCCAGTGCTTGACTGGCTCCCGGCGGTGGCGGATACAGGCCCGCTTTCTGCAACAAATCGGCTCGATTGAGTCCCGCTGCCGCCACTCGGATACGAACTTGTCCTACATCGCACGTAGGACTCGGCTCCTCAACCCACTCCACTCGCCCCTCAACGCCTTGCAATGCTTTCACAGTGCCTCCATAGTGAGTCTGGACTGAGCCCGAAGCTATAGCGCCGGGCTTTCTTGCATTATGCGACCGGCCCTTGTGGGAACCGGCGACTTCAAAGACGGCCTAATATGCGTGATCAATTGTCCCCGCGTCGAATCAGCATGAAGCATTTTTTCCCCAGCACCGCCCTCGCTCTTGTCATTGGTCTCGGTCTCTTGCCGATGTCGAGCAATTCGTTCGCAGCCAACAGCTGGGACAAGCTTCAGCCCGATCGCGACGAAGTCATCGCCAGTCTGAACGTCGTCGAATTGCTCAAGCGTCACCATTACAGCAAGCCGCCGCTCGACGATGCGCGCTCCGCGATCATCTACGACAGCTACCTCAAGCTGCTGGATCCATCGCGCAGCTACTTCATGGCCAGTGACATTGCCGAATTCGACAAATGGAAAACCCAGTTTGACGACTTCCTCAAGAGCGGCGACCTGAACGCCGGGTTCACCATGTACAAGCGCTATCTGGACCGCGTCAAGGCGCGTCTGGACTTTGCCCTTGCCGAGCTGAACAAGGGCGTCGACAAGATCGACTTCACCACCAAGGAAACCTTGCTGGTCGACCGCAAGGATGCCCCTTGGCTCAAGACCACCGCCGAGCTCGACGACCTGTGGCGCAAACGCGTCAAGGACGAAGTGCTGCGGATGAAGATCTCCGGCAAAGAGCCAAAGCAGATTCAGGAAACCCTGACCAAGCGTTACAAGAATCAGCTGGCGCGTCTGGACCAGACCCGCGCGGAAGATATCTTCCAGGCGTACATCAACACCTTCGCCATGTCGTACGACCCGCACACCAACTATCTGTCGCCGGATAACGCGGAGAACTTCGACATCAACATGAGCCTGTCCCTGGAGGGCATCGGCGCCGTGTTGCAGAGCGATAACGATCAAGTCAAAGTCGTGCGCCTGGTGCCTGCCGGCCCGGCCGACAAGACCAAGCAGGTCGCTCCGGCCGACAAGATCATCGGCGTGGCCCAGGGCAACAAAGAGATGGTCGACGTGGTCGGCTGGCGCCTGGACGAAGTGGTCAAACTGATTCGTGGGCCGAAAGGCACCGTGGTGCGCCTGGAAGTGATTCCGGCCAGCAACGCGCCGAATGACCAGACCAGCAAGATCGTGCCGATCACCCGCGAAGCGGTGAAGCTTGAAGATCAGGCGGTGAAGAAGTCGATCCTCAGCCTCAAGCAGGATGGCAAGGACTACAAGCTCGGCGTCATCGAGATCCCGGCCTTCTACCTGGACTTCAAGGCCTTCCGTGCCGGCGATCCGGACTACAAGAGCACCACCCGCGACGTCAAGAAGCTGCTGACCGAGCTGCAGAAAGACAAGGTCGACGGCGTGGTCATCGACCTGCGCAACAACGGCGGCGGTTCCTTGCAGGAAGCCACCGAGCTGACCAGCCTGTTCATCGACAAAGGTCCGACCGTGCTGGTGCGTAACGCCGACGGCCGGGTCGATGTACTGGAAGATGAAAACCCGGGCGCGTTCTACAAAGGCCCGATGGCGTTGCTGGTCAACCGTTTGTCCGCCTCAGCGTCGGAGATCTTCGCCGGTGCGATGCAGGACTACCACCGTGCACTGATCATTGGCGGCCAGACCTTCGGCAAAGGCACCGTGCAAACCATTCAGCCGCTGAACCATGGCGAACTGAAACTGACCCTGGCCAAGTTCTACCGGGTTTCCGGCCAGAGCACCCAGCATCAGGGCGTACTGCCGGACATCGATTACCCGTCGATCATCGACACCAAGGAAATCGGCGAAAGCGCCCTGCCGGAAGCCATGCCGTGGGACACCATCCGTGCGGCCATCAAGCCGGCGCTCGACCCGTTCAAACCGTACATCACACAGCTCAAGTCCGAGCATGACGTGCGCACGGCCAAAGACGCGGAGTTCGTGTTCATTCGCGACAAACTGGCCCTGGCCCAGAAGCTGATGGCCGAAAAAACCGTCAGCCTCAATGAAGCCGACCGTCGTGCACAACACGCCGATATCGAAGCCAAGCAACTGGCCATGGAAAACATCCGTCGCAAGGCCAAGGGTGAAGAGCCGCTCAAAGAGCTGAAGAAAGAAGACGAAGATGCCATCGCGGCCGAGCCGGACAAGACCAAACCAGAAGACGACGCCTACCTGAGCGAGACCGGGCGGATTCTGCTGGATTACTTGAAACTCAACACCGCGGTCGCCAAGCACTAAGTGCTTACAATCAAGATGATGGCAATTTAATACTGACGCTCCCCGGAGTGTCATCAAACAGACATCATTCTGTCGTGAAATAAAGGACTGGGAGCTTTGCGCTCTCAGTCCTTTTTTTATCGCCAGAGATCGCCATGACCACAACCGAACAGCTGAGTGCCTTGAGCTCAATACTGACTCAAAGCGGTTTGCACAGCCTGTTCCAGCCGATCATCTCCCTCTCCGAACGACAGATCATCGGCTACGAAGCCCTCAGCCGTGGCCCCTCCAACAGCCCGCTGCACTCCCCCATTGCCCTGTTCGCGGTCGCTCGCCAGGCCGGTCGCCTCAGCGAACTGGAAATCGCTTGCCGCCAAAGCGCTTGCCGACGTTTTAATGAACAGCAACTGCCCGGCAAACTGTTCCTCAATGTGTCCCCGGAATCCCTGCTCGAAGCCGCCCACCAACCCGGCCGCACCCTGCAACTGCTGCAGGATTTCGGCATACCGCCGAGCCAGGTGGTGATCGAACTCACCGAACAGACCCCGACCGACGATTTCCAGTTGCTGCAAACCGCCCTGCATCACTATCGGGCGATGGGCTTTTCGATTGCGCTGGATGATCTGGGCGCGGGTTATTCGAGCTTGCGGCTGTGGTCTGAATTGCGGCCGGATTACGTCAAGATCGATCGGCACTTCATCGACGGCATTCATCAGGACGCGCTCAAACGTGAATTCGTCGGTTCGATCCTGCAGATCGCCAAGGCTTCGCGGGCAAAAGTGATCGCCGAAGGCATCGAATTGCCAGAAGAACTCGCCGTGCTGACCGAAATGGGCGTCGATCTTGTGCAAGGCTATCTGCTCTGCCGGCCCCAGGAGCATCCGCCCCGCGATGCCCGAACCTTGATGCCCAAACCAACCAGCGCCGCAGCGATGCTGAACGAGGACGCCAGTGACCTCAGCGCCCTGCTCAACGACCAACCGGCGATGGCCAGCGACACCCCGACCGCCACCGTACTGGAAGCCTTCCGTCGCCAGGCCAACCTGAACTCCCTGGCGGTGCTCGACAAGCAAGGCCGGCCGTGCGGCATTGTTCACCGTCATTCGCTTTCGGATGCCCTGCTCAAGCCCTTTGCCACCGACCTGTTCGCCCGCAAACCCATCAGCCGCTTGATGAGCGACGACTTCCTCGCCGTGGAACTGAGCCAGTCGCTGCAACAGGTCAGCCGCCTGATCACCAGCCGCGCCCGCCAACGCATCGAAGAAGACTTCATCATCACCCTCAACGGCGGCTATCTGGGCCTGGGCCGAGTGATCGACGTACTCAAACTGATTACCGAACTGAAAATCCAGCAAGCCCGCTACGCCAACCCGCTGACCCTGCTGCCAGGCAACGTGCCGATCCAGCAATGCCTGACACGCCTGCTGCAACAGGAACGGGAGTCGGTGATCTGCTACGTGGACATCGACAGCTTCAAACCCTTCAACGACATCTACGGCTACGGTCGCGGGGATGAAGTCCTACTGTGCCTGGCGCAATGCCTGAACGACCGCGTCGACCCGTCCCGCGACTTCGTCGGCCATATCGGCGGTGACGACTTCCTGCTGGTGCTCGGCCCGGAAGACTGGCGCAAACGCCTGAACCAACTGCTGGACGACTTCCACAGCCAATGCCGACGCTTCTACCGCAACGAACACCTCGAAGCCGGCTGCTTCATCGCCCCCAACCGCCAGGGTGTGCGCCAGGAGTTTCCGCTGCTGTCCCTGTCCATCGGCGTGGTACATCTGCATCCACAGGCCTGCGGACAACTCGACGCGAGCCAGCTAGCGGAAATGGCCTCCCAGGCCAAACACCACGCCAAGAATGTGCCGGGGTATAGCGTGCATGTGATTGATAGCCTGGCGGTGCCGACAACCGAAGAAGCGTTGGTTGCCGGGCATCGGTGATTTGCCATATTTGATCTTGAACGCAAAACCTGTAGGAGCGAGGCTTGCCCGCGAAGAACGATAACGCGTAATACTTGAAAAACCACGGTACATCCTTCGCGCGCAAGCCTCGCTTGTATGTTTGCGGATTTGTTTGCCCCACCGAATCCGTAGGAGCCGCTGAAGTCTGCGATCTTTTGATCTTGCTTTTGTGGCAAGGCCCCCTCGCCACAAAAACCACTCGGATCTAGTCCGAAGACCGAGCCCGCAACCGCCGCCCAATCACATCCAGCACATCACAGCCATCGCGCAGCGGAATGGCACAGAGCAAGGCAAAGTCGCTGAGGATCATCGAATCGCACTCGACTGAGCCACGCATGGACAGGTTCTCAAGCACTTGGGTGACGGCGCGAATTCGATAGCTGGCGGCTTCGGTCAGAATGTCCAGCGGCGCGTGGGTGTCGACAAACAGGGTGGGCATGTCGGTGCAGTTGCTGGTCAACGCCATGAAGCGGTTTTTGGGATGGGGAATTGGTTTTTCGTAGGGTGGATCAGGATGTAGTGTTGGCATTTGAGACCTTCCGATGAAAATGGGAGCTGCCAAAAGCCTTCCTACAGGCATGGGTGGCAGCTATACGCGGGGTAGGAATACCGAGCATCGGAAACTCGACCACGCCGAAACGTGCCCGCGCACAGCCGCCGCGACAGATATTACGGACGCACATTGACGGCCGCAAATCTGACTTCGATTGCTAACGCATTACCGATGCTCAAAGGGTTCCTACACCCCCTCACTGATATTCAGTGACCACTAAAGCCTAGCGATCGAACTCACTGCGCACCAGTTCACGAAAATCGCCACAACTTGAAGGAAATTTCCGAAGACCTTGCCCAGAAATTTCGCTCAAAAAAGGCGAACGTGGCGGAGGGCTTCGCTGAAGGCTGGCTTGATTTCTCCACGGGTTGAATCCACAGCCAAAAGCTGCCATTCGGAGGGGCGGTTCAAGCTGCCAAAGCAATCCATTGCTAGCCAGCAGGCCTACGATGTTGGACATCCGGCCAACACCCAAATGCACACCCATTTGTCTGTGTGCGTTAAGGATGGATTCTGTTTGACAAATTTTAGATATTTCTCAGCTTCATCCTTTGAAAGTATTCTGAGTGAATGAATGTAAGCTCTTCTGTCCCACGATGCTGACGTCAAGACTTTCTGCTTCGCTTCTTTTGACCAAGCGATGTTTCCCTCTAACAATGCAGCTGCGGCAGCGGACGCTGGTGCACCTTGATAAACATAACGGCGAATATTTTGATCGGATAAAAACAATGCTTCACGGGTAAAAAGCCACTCCATCCAAACTCGAACACTTCGCTTACTTATTCTATTGTTCTGGCACAGCGCAGACAGCGCCGGTAAAATTTCTCTAATTGCTGGCGTAGACAATGAAACCAAGTACAAACAAACGTCATTAATTACAGGAGTATAAAACTCAATGTCATCGAGTATCGCTTCCGCTATCTCGGCTACTTGCCCATGTTTAGCCCTTCTGATGATAGCTCTCAAAACGGCCAAGTCTACATAACCGAAGTTACGAGCTCTTAGAAGGGCATCCAACAGTGAGGCCCCTAGATCTTCGCTTTCACCATCAGATTCGCCGTTACTTCCCTCAAAATATTCCTCGTGTCCATCGAATTCTTTATAATCCTCATCATCAATGTCAGGTTCCGACTCGTAAGCCCCATATTGATTTCCAGCCTCAATCTCATTCAGGATATCAAGCTTCTCCATTTGATATTGATTCTGAAGCTCTTCTTGCAGGAACTGAGCAGATGATCTGATGGAGGTTTTTTCTGAGACCAAGCCAAGTCGGTGTTGGTCATGGAGATAAACCACGAGATCCTCGAGGATCTCTGAAAGCTGCTCTTCCGAATCAGAGAAGATACGAATATCGTCAACATAACGAACATGCTCAACATGGTGATTTGATATAAACTGATCAACATCAAGTAAAATTGCTTCAGCCAAAATTATTGAAGCTGCTGGCCCTATCGGTATACCTTGGGAAGCTTTGTTATTCAATCGAGATAAAAAGTTTTCAATTTCCTTTCCTGCGTTAGCTGCTCCTCCGACAGAATCAACTACATTCCCAACTCGATGGAGATATATCTGATTATAAAAATCACTAATATCTGTCGAAAGCACATATTCGTACACATCACCAAGCCTCTCGCAACTCTCTCTGTACGCAGGAAATCCGGAACCTTTCGAGAAGTAGCTATTGTCATCAACCTCGATTCGGTAAGAGCAAGCGATGGATGGTAGCATACGCGCAGCTTCCACCTGTTCGG
Organism: Pseudomonas sp. DF5; assembly: GCF_058148225.1. NCBI lineage: Bacteria > Pseudomonadati > Pseudomonadota > Gammaproteobacteria > Pseudomonadales > Pseudomonadaceae > Pseudomonas > Pseudomonas sp. DF5. Next base: position 21,940 of record NZ_JBYVYM010000037.1, on the reverse strand, counting down.
CTACTAAATAAACCAGAGCGGTATATATTAGCGAGTCTAAGGGTTCAAGCTGATGAACAATCCGGTATCCTCCGCGGGCCTTAGCCCAGGGAAGCACTCTTGGATTGGTCGTATGTGCGCTAGCGAGCGGTGTACCTAGAAGATAGCTTTTAACCTCGGCCCAAGAATACCATATTGCATAAAACTCAAAAGGTTTTGGGTAAAAGTCCGTATCGTAAAAAGCTATTATATGATTGCGAGCAAACTCTAGAGAAGCATCGGTTAACACCACAGTTACACCCCCTGTATTTGTTTAGTTTCCATTCACCATGCGGTCCGTGAAGTGTAGCCTAGCCGAAGCCCACAAGCTCAAGCCGTGACTAAGGTCATTTCGACTGAGTTTCTGCCCCCTTCGCTAATACCACGAGCGGCAATACCAGCTTAGCCCTCGTGCGATTTCCGCCAGCTATGAAGTGCTCCACGCAGCCAAAAGCGGACAATCAAAATGAGCCAAGACATCACTCATCTATTATGTTTTGAGATATAGATTCTCGGCGTGAGGTCAAAACTCCTTACCAATTTTTGCCAAGACTCGACGGCTAGTAGAAACTGGATCGAGTTGAATTCAGTAATCCTCTGGATCTCGTCTTCAAACACAAACCAAAGAGCTGCTGCGTTGAATTCTTGATCAAACTTAATCTCACCTCGCTTGATGAGTTCAACGGCATCACGTGACTGCTCTATGTTGTAGATCAGCTCTGGGCTGGTCTCCGAAATTTTGACTGAGATGATCTCCTTATCCTTGAACAGGTCGGCCACCTCTACACGGTACTGCTTCTTACCTCTCTCCATCGACTGTAATTGTGTGAGTTGTCGATCAAGGAGCACATACCCTTGGTCAGCGCATTGTTTTTTATTGAAGTAGGATTCGCGGTAAGTAAGCTTATCGTCGACAGGTTCCTCGGCTTCGATCTTACGTTGCTTCTCATCGCGCCAACGTATGTAGTCTGCTTCATCGAGCGGCTCCCTCAAGATGGTTTCGATCATGTCAAGCGAGTGCTTCAGGTAATCCATGAATGTCTGATTAAACTTATACCAATCGCCACTCCTCAAGAAATAATGGTAGCCGTCATAGGCAATGGGTAGGTCGAGTACTTCTTTGAGCTCTTGAGTGAACACGCCATGATCGCCGCTCTTGAACTGCACGCTTACGGAATTGATGTCCTCAATGTCGTTGTGTTCAATGAGGAAGTCGCTGATTTGATCGACCGTCAAAGAGTTGCCAATATTTTTGCGGTAAATTCCTGCCTCCCCGGCCTTCTTGGCAGAGAGACGATAGTCGTAATCGTGAAAGCTAAAACAAATCGCTACGCCATACACATGAAACTCTTCGACTTGAACATTGCCCTGTCTGTTCTTGAGTGATACAAACAGTAGCTTGTCAAGTTCGTCACGTAGTTCATCCGTAACTGCTTCCAATTTTGGAAGCCGGATAACTTCCTCTCCCCTCAGGCCTGCTTCTATACGATCAAATATTTCGGCAAGGTCGAGTGGATTTCGGTCCATATCCATCTGGATTGAGTCAGCAAAAATTATATTACGTTCACCCCATAATTCTCTGTCTGAAGCTCTGAGCTTTAGGTGGTCGACCGACTCTCCGGGCTCATAGCCATTGGGTTGGAATCGCTGATAAGAGGATACGTCCTGCCTTTTGGTACCCGTAAAATAACGGCTTTTTTTTAGCAGGATCGTATTTTCATCCGCCATACGCACGGCTAGATCTATGCCGAAGTCGTACTGAATTAACTTGGACAGATAAAAATGAGCTTTTCCTAGGCTCACAGCATAAATTTGCTCCGGTTTATCGACGTGGTGACTCAACAGCATCCCGAAATGGAAAGTATTGGTGGGTTTGGCGACATCATCATTAAAGAAATCGCGGTAAGTTTCCCACCACCAGATGTCATTTCCCTTGACCTTGTCAGAAAAATAGAAGGTCATCGAATAGTTATTCGAGACGTGGGTTTTCTGCTGATGGAGCCCAACGGCAGTTAGTTTTTCTTTTAACTGAGCGAGCTTGGAATGCTTGACCTTATAAATGTTGTAAGTGTTATTCATGGCAAGTCCCTTTGAGCGCGAGCGCTAGCAGAGTCAAAATGCCATCCCGCAACGACGAGCGCAACCCGGTCGGAAACAGCTTGGTAGGCTTCTCGGCGTCCGAATACTAAATTTCCTTGCTTTACGAAAGCCATGGACGGCCTATTTTTGCCATCCTAATGGCCATCTGGCCGGTTGCTGCGAGTTGCGTCCACCAGTTGAATCCACAGCCAAAAGCAACCCTTCGATGTGGCTACAAAACCAGAGGCGGTTTACTCACAACGGAGATGCGGGCCAGAAAAAAGGGGACCAAAAAGGGGACGGATTTATTTTCTTAAAAATATATCCGTCCCCTTTTCCTCTTCAGCCATGAGGCAGTTACCGGCCAACAGATAACCAGTTGGGCGATCAACACAGCGTTGACTCGATCCCGGATTGCCGGGGTTTGACAGAGCCCAGAGCTGTCGACTGGCTCCTTACAGGGTAACGTCAACGTATCGTTAACCGATCAGAATGCGCCGTCCTCGCCAATCTCGTGGCACTTATAAAAAAGCGATCTATGCTTCTTTACGTCATCACTAATGGCGTATCGCCATTTTGCGCACAGAGGATATGATCGTGATAACGGAATTAAATATTGAAGGCGTGACCAGTTACAAGCTCAAGTCTTCTGTGATGCCAACAAATAAAACTTGCCTCGTGTATGGATTGAACGGCGCAGGAAAAAGCACTATATCAGAATATTTATATGCGCCTAATAATGCTGCCTATCATAAATGTAGCTTCAAGAGCAGCCAGCCTTGTGATATTTTAGTTTACAACCAAAGCTTTCTTAATGACTATTTTTTTGAAGAAGATAACCTTAAGGGAATTTTTACTCTTTCGAAAGAAAACAAACAGGCACTACAGCAAATCGAAGCGGAAACTATAGAGCTTGAAAAAGCCCAAAACTTGCAGCAAAAAAACTCCGAGTCAGCTGGAGATATTACAACCCACCTAGAACAAGAAAAGTCCAAGGCTAGTGGCAAGACGTGGGAAATTAAAACAAAATACTCAGGCGGCGATCGTGTATTAGAGTTTTGCCTTGATAACTTAAAGCGAACAGAGCTTCTTTTTCAGCACATCACTAGCCTTGTTCGTACTGAGGAGGCCCCAGATTACACAATTGATGATTTGAGAGCTGAGGCCTCTTCGATCGAGGGTGAAGGTGCCATTCAACTGACAACCATTCCTGACTTGGTAGCAGAGTGGCTCGACGTCGAGAAAGATCCTATATGGTCCAAAGTCATAGTAGGCAGCCAAGATGGATCGGTCGCGGAGTTTATCAACAGGCTTGGGAGTTCGGACTGGGTCAAGCAAGGGCTTCAATATATTGATATCAACACCAGTCAGCCTCAGGCTTGCCCTTTCTGCCAAGAAAATACGATCACACAAAACATCGTAAAATCGATACGTGATATTTTTGATGAAGCCTACGATCGAGACATAGAAGCCCTTGAAGATACTAGGACTCGATATGAGTCCTTTACTTCGCGCATTAGCATACAAGACATATCGAATCTTCCGTTAGCAAGCAAGGAACTCGTCAATGCTTGGGAACTTGCCTCTGAAGCCCTTAAATCCTCAGTTCGTGAAAATTCGCTGATTATTAGCAACAAGCTTAAAAGCCCGAGCACCCCTGTAACTCTTTCGGTCAGTGACTCCGCCGTAAAGTCGATTAATGACGTAATTGCAACTCTAAATGAATTGATCAGAGAACACAACAACAAACTTTCAAACAAGAAAAAAACAAAAGATGATATAAAATCTCGCTTCTGGAACTTAATGCGCTGGGATTACGATCAAACAATATCGGCCTACACTCAAGCAGCATCAAAACTTCAGGAAGAAGCTGGTAAAGTGAGTAAAAACGGCAAAGATATTCAGCAGATTATCGAAAGTTCTCATGGCAAGATTGCCAGTCTTAGAAAGCAAACGGTTAATATCGAGGAGTCAATTCAAAATATAAATAACGGCTTGCTCGAAATCGGAATCGATGGTTTCTCAGTAGTTAAGTATAATGACACCCTATACAGGATTGCCAGAACCACAGATCATGCTAACGCATTTCACTCACTCAGTGAGGGTGAAAAAACAGTCATAAGTTTTCTATATTTCATCGAATTATGTAAGGGGCAAAAAACTCCGTCGGCCGTTCCTCTCACAAAAGTAGTCGTAATTGATGACCCTATCTCAAGTCTCTCGCACTTGTATGTGTTCAATATTGGGCAGTTAATAAAGAAGTATTTCATCAATGACGCACGTTACAAGCAAGTATTCGTGCTTACGCATAGCTTGTATTTTTTCTACGAACTCACGCATACCAGTCAGGATAAACGCGCAGAAACGCAGCATCTCTATAGAGTTATAAAAAATGCAAACGGCAGCAGTATAATTCCCATGAAATATGAGGAGATACAAAATGACTACCAATCGTACTGGTCTATTGTAAAAGACCCTGCTTCGCCACCTGCACTCATTGCGAACTGCATGAGAAATATAATTGAATATTTCTTTAATTTTGTTCAGAAGAAAGACTTCAATAACGTATTTCAGATGCCCGCCTTATCGGCGGATAGATTTGCCACCTTCTACAGATATATGAACAGAGAGTCACACTCTCTTGGTCAGAATATTTTTGATATTAAAGAGTTCGACCACCAAACCTTTAGGGATGGGCTGAGAATAATATTTGAAGAGTGTGGGTACTCTGAGCACTATAAAGCAATGAACAAATAGCTGATCTAAGATTGTTCACAAACACACTCATATGAAGTATATGAGCGAAGGCTAGTCAAGACGAAGCGGGCGAGGAACGCTTGGTGGCCGAAATTAAAGGAGAACGTCCGCTTTTGGCCGGTTGCTGCCTGTTGCGTCCACCGGCTGAATCCCCTTAGCAGTCGTTCGACCTAACCAAGAACTGACTGATAGAGTTGAGTACTCCCAGTGCGGGCAACAGTTCGGCTGGATGGATTTTTTGGAGTCTGATGATGGGGTTTTCAACAACACTGTGGGAGTGGTACGGCCAGGATGAGTACAAGCGAATTCTCGCCGTGTGTGAGGCAATCCCAGCCCTTCAATTCCTGGCACTAACCTCGGATTTGCAGCGGAGCGCAATCCCATACTGCCCGGCATGTGAAGCCTGGTCCGAAATGATGCTGCCGTTGAACGAGGTTCTTTCAATCTGCGGCAACGCGTTACCAACGGAGATCAGAACACGGCTACAAGGCATCTGGGAGCTATGCAATAGCCTTACTGAGGCTGCATTTCACTGTGATGATTGGTTCATTTTTGATCATGACGAATGGTGGCCGATCAGAACTGCTGCTGTAGAGCTGGTGGGTCTAATGGAGTTGCTGGAAATCAATCCCTTCCTGGATGACTTGTTATTGGATTGTCGGAATGCTGTTCGCGGAATAAAGCGTTAATCTTTTGAGAAACCCTATTACGGTGTTGAGCGTATATGTTGCCGCATGCCCTATGTGACTGACAGTTGACCACCATTAGCCCCCCCACAACACTTGCTCATCGAAGAACATCGAATCACTGCTCAGCATCGCCACTCGCCAACCCTTTCAACTTGATCTCAGCCAACGGATGCCCGGCCTTCAAGGCAATACGCCAAAACCGCGCCGCTTCTACCGGATCCGGCGCCTTGCTCGGCGTCCCCGCAAGGCAGATCACCCCCACCTGATACGCCGCCTTGCCATCCCCCGCCAACGCGGCCAGGCGCAGTAATCGTATGCCCTCCTCGCGAGCCCCAAGACCGATACCGCGAAAGGTCAGGATGTGGCCGTAGAAGCTCTGGGCGCCGACGTCCCTCAGGTTCGCCATGCGCGCGAACTGGCCCTCGAGCCTGCGCCAGCCGCGCGGCTGGCGCACGAACCACGACCGTGAAAAGGGGACGGATTTATTTTTCATTGCGTCGAGACTGATGGCAGATAAATAAGTCTGCCCCCTTTTCATTGCTTTTCATTGGCGGTGAGCTAGCCGGTTTCAACCTATAGCTGCCGGTGGCGACAGGCAGAAATCGGCCGATTCTGTTGAAAAAGTCGGGCCGTTTTCTGCCTATCGCGTCCGGCTGAAAACGACCCCGAGTGGACATTGAAGCCCTCGCGAACGACATGAACCGTTTGTCAGGAGTACAAGCCATACCCTGCCGCGATGATCAGCGGTGAAACCAGCAGCGTTGCCCAGAAACCCGATTTTGGAACAGCAATGACGCAAATGATCGAGATCATAAGCACATAGATGCCAACAATTTTAAGTAGCGCGAGATCGCCAACTGCTACGGCGTGAATCGCTGTATGCCCTGCGAGCATAAAAAGCGGCCCCAGCAGGGTAAACCAGAGGGCGGTACGCCGATCTTCGTGCACTCTGAACTGGTCAACGAAGCCAGAGTCTACAGCGGCGGCGAATGCTGCTTTGAACTTAATAATACCGAATGGAATATGGAAGGCGCCCAAGGCGAACAGCGTCCATGCGACGATGTTTGACATATTTTATATGCTCCGTAACGGTAAGGTTGGACGAGTGCCTAACGTTTGGGGCCTTCTTTAGCGGGTCCCGAGCGAGCTTAGAGAGCGGCTTGAGCCGCATGTTAGGCTGCGTCACCGATGGCGCGCCAGCCGTATAAATACTTGATGACTCAAAGCTGCGGAGCAGGCCTCCTGGAGCATGCACGTGCGGGTGTTCTGCCTAGGTTGGTGCATGCGGTTTTGCGGCGACAGCCATCCCGTGTTCACCGTCCACTTTTGGCCGAAAACAGCTCCCCATAAAATTTATGATTGACCATCATTAGCCCCCCACAACGCTTGCTCATCGAAGAACATCGAATCACTACTCAGCATCACCACTCGCCAACCCTTTCAACTTAATCTCAGCCAACGGATGCCCGGCCTTCAAGGCAATACGCCAAAACCGCGCCGCTTCCACCGGATCCGACGCCTTACTCGGCGTCCCCGCAAGGCAGATCACGCCAACCTGATACGCCGCCTTGCCATCCCCCGCCAACGCGGCCAGGCGCAGTAATCGTATGCCTTCCTCGCGAGCCCCAAGACCGACACCGCGAAAGGTCAGGATGTGGCCGTAGAAGCTCTGGGCGCCGACATCGCCCAGGTTGGCCATGCGCGCGAACTGGCCCTCGAGCCAGCGCCAGCCTCGCGGTTGGCGCACAAACCACGACCAGTGGAACAACCGGCGGGCCAGCCAGTAACCGGCCCGCGCCTTGAGTCGTAGGAACACTCAGGCTTCCGCCGACTCGGGGTACTCGTATTCGAACACCCGCACCACTTCCGAGGCATGCCAGGACGCGGCAGCCACGCCGTCGGACGGTCCGGAGAAGCGCCCGAGGCGCTCGACACATTCGAAGAAGCCGGTGCGCGGCAAACGACTGGCGCCCTGGCTGATCACCAGCGAGCTGCGCAGTGGCTGCTCGGCCCTGGCGTCCAGCGCGGCCAGGTGTTCAAGGGCGGCGGTCAGGGTTTGCATGGCGGGCGTGGGTAGCTGCAATCGCTCCAGCAATGCCCGATAAGTCAGAAGATGGCGCTGACGGCGCGCCTGATCCAGTTCCCCCAGCAATCCATCCCAATGTTGACGACTGATGCGTACGCTCACGATTCATCCCTCCATCCCGGCACCGTCAATTCCCAGGCGAGGCTGCGGCGAATTGCAGCGTCAGGTTGACGCTCACCGCTTTCGATCAAGGCGAGATATGACGGGCTGATGCCTACCGTGCGGGCAAGCGCCTCAATGGCGATGCCCTTCCCTTCGCGCAAACTGCGTAGTTGATCCAGACCCGGAAGAGTCTGGTCTGATGTGGCCGCGGGACGCACTGTGGCTTCGCGCGGTGGTTGTTCGTTGATGCCTGCTGCTTTCAGTAGAGCCTGATACTGAGCCCATGGCAGAACCGCATATTCTGGTTCGCCTTCGCGTGTAATTATCTGAATATCCATGACTACCCCGTAGGACAACGACACGTAGCGAGTCGGCACTTTTCCTTAGAAGTGTAATCCTAACAGCGGCCAAGGTCGCGGGGGGTATGAATATGGATGATCCTGAATCGGTTCAGTTTTTTTTCGGGCCCTGAAGTTGCAGCTGTACCGGGGTATCGGGCAGGCGTTCAACCACTGCGAGTTTTTCCGGCGCCTGACGCTTGCGCCAGGCGCGGAAGGCGTTGAGTTCGTCATCGAGGACTTTCATCAGCCAGGCCAGGACGGCAATGTCGTCGAGCATGCCGAACACCGGGATGAAATCCGGGATCGCATCCACCGGGCTCAGGAAGTACATCAGTCCGGCCACTACCGAGACCAGTGCTCTCGGGCTGATGGCCCGGTACTCGCCACGCCAGTAGGCCAGGCAGAGTGCCTGCAACAACCGCAGATCGTCTTTAAGTTTGCCCAGGCGATTGCCCTGGCTGGCACTTTTGCTGGCAACCGCGAACAGCAGGGTCGGCAATCGACCACGGGCGAGCAGGCGTCCGGCCAAAGGTAGGAAACGAGCGAAATTCCAGGGCGTTTTCATCTTTTCCTCCCACTGAAATGTTATCCACACAAATTGTGGATAACCTTGTGAACAGAGCTGCATTTCACCGCTGGAGGCCCCGTTTCACAAGGGTCTTGCTCAGATCGGGCGTTTTTTACTCACATAAAAAAACCCAAGATTTCATTGACTTGGCGCGCCGGTACGTCTAGCTCGGGCACTGTCACTGGCTATGACTCCAGCGTACCGCATCCGTTCGCTTTGTTTACCTTCACCAAACCCCAGATGCAACAACGCCCCGCATAAGCGAGGCGTTGTTTTTTCGAGCAGACGCGGATTACTTGGCGTCGTCTTGTTTGGCTGGATCCTTGATGCCCAGCAGCTCCAGGTCGAATACCAGCACCGAGTTGGCTGGAATCGCCGGGCTAGGGCTTTGGGCGCCGTAAGCCAGGTCGCTAGGGATGTACAGTTTGTACTTCTCGCCAACGTGCATCAGTTGCAGGCCTTCGACCCAACCCGGAATCACACCGCTGACCGGCAGATCGATCGGGCTGCCGCGCTCGACGGAGCTGTCGAAAACGGTGCCGTTGGTCAGTTTACCGGTGTAGTGAACAGTCACTACGTCGGTCGGCTTAGGCTGTGCGCCATCGGCCTTCTTGACCACTTCGTATTGCAGGCCTGAAGCCGTGGTGACGACACCGGCTTTCTTGCCATTCTCTTCGAGGAATTTCTTGCCGGCGGCTGCCGACTCTTCGCTCATCTTGGCCAAACGCTCTTCGGCACGCTTCTGCAGCGCTGCGAAGGCTTCAACCAGTTCCTCATCCTTCAGTTTCTGTTCTTTCTTGCCGACGGCATCTTCGATGCCTTGGGCTACGGCTTTGGAGTCCAGATCATCCATGCCTTCCTGAGCCAGACTTTTGCCCATGTTCAGGCCAATGCCGTAGGAAGCTTTTTGCGCCGGGGTTTTCAGCTCTACGCTGGTCTGCGAATCACAACCCGCAAGTACCAGGCCAACCAGGGCCACCGCCGCCGCCAACCGATGCTGTTTCATGCTATTTCCTTGTTCATGCGCCTAAAGGGCAATCGAGTAAAGCCGCGAGCTTATCAGGCGGCCACGACCAATGGCTACCGGCATGAGAGCAGGAAACTTCCGATAAGTTCAGGTGTTTAAACGCATTTCGAGGTTAGAAGGATGAAGCTTCTGTCATCTGGCCCCCACAGACCCGGAGACCGATTCCCACAGCCCCTGGCGTAATGGCCTCTTGCCGCCCCTCGTCAGCTGAGGCATAAGAGAGCTACAAACTGACAAGGATGTTTATCGTGCGCCTCATAATCCGCTTGCTGATTCTGATCGCAGTACTGCTGGGGCTGGGCCTCGCCGTGGTGCTGTACTACGTCGCCAACCCGAAATTACCAGCCTGGTCACCGGCGCAACAGGTGCATTACCTGGAGCAATGGAGCGCCGCAGACCGCCAGGCCTACTACTTCACGCCCCAAGGCACCCAGGTCAAAGGCTTGCGCTATGACTGGTTCAACGCCCTCGAACTGCCCTTCTCGCAAAAACGATTCGCCGCTCCCGAATACCTCGCACGCTTTGGTTTTCTGATCGATCCGAGCCAGAAAGCCACACCGAACAACCCCGGCAACCTGCCCGTCGGTTTCGCCCGTCATCAAAACGCGGGTAGCCAGGAAGAGTTTCTGGACATCACCTGCGCCGCCTGCCACACCGGCGAATTACGCTTCAATGGCCAGGCCGTGCGCATCGACGGCGGCTCGGCCCAGCATGTGTTGCCGTCCAGCGTCCCGACCCTGCGCGGCGGCAGCTTCGGCCAGGCACTGGTGGCCAGCCTCGCCTCGACTTATTACAACCCGTGGAAATTCGAACGTTTCGCGCGCAACGTCCTGGGCCAGGACTATGACGCCCGGCATCAACAGCTACGCCAGGACTTTAAAAGCTCACTCGATACCTTCTTGAAAGTGGCCTGGAACGACACCCATCGCGGGCTCTACCCCACCGAAGAAGGCCCCGGCCGTACCGACGCCTTCGGACGCATTGCCAACGCCAGTTTCGGCGACGCCATTTCGCCGGCCAACTACCGCGTGGCCAACGCGCCAGTGGACTACCCGCAACTGTGGGATATGTGGACCTTCGACTGGGTGCAGTGGAACGGTTCGGCGCAGCAGCCAATGGCCCGCAACATCGGCGAGGCTTTGGGTGTCGGCGCGACGCTGAATTTCTTCGACGCCAGCGGGCAGCCTCTCAAGGGCGACGATCGCTACCCGTCCAGCGTCCGGGTGCGCGATCTGCACCGGATCGAACAAACCCTGCAACGACTCAAACCGCCCACCTGGCCGGAAGCCCTGCTGGGCACCATCGACAAGCCGTTGGCCGCAAAAGGCCGCGCACTATTCGCCGAAAACTGCGCCGGGTGCCACGTCCCCCGCGTCACCCAAAGCGACGGCAGACCGTTGCAACATCTGAAATTACTGCCCGTGGAGATGATTGGCACAGACCCCGGCGCCGCCAACAATATTGCCGACCATCGCTTCGATCTGACAGCCTTGAAGTGGGATCCGGCAGAGCTTGCGCAACTGGACGTGCAATTGCATCCAAAACCCACGGAGCCCTTGGATTTGAGCCAGTTGTCAGTGGCCAAGGGGCTGGCCTACGTCACTGCTTTCGTGGGGAACCAGGCCTATCGCGCTGCCAATGTGACGCCGGCGGAGCGGCCGAACCTGGACGGTTTCGGCTTGCCTATCGGCGTCCAGGAATTACGCAGCTATAAGGCCCGGCCGCTGGCGGGCGTCTGGGCCACGCCGCCGTTTTTGCACAACGGTTCGGTGCCGAGCATTTATCAACTGCTCTCGCCCCAGGATGAACGTGCAACAACGTTCTACAAGGGCACCTTCGAATACGATCCCAAACACCTGGGCTATCGCACCGAAGCCTTTACCAACGGTTTTGTGTTCGACACGCGTATTACCGGCAATCACAACAGCGGCCACGAATTCCGCAACGGCGAGCGCGGTAATGGCGTGATCGGTCGCCTGCTGCAACCGCAGGAGCGCTGGGCGCTGTTGGAATACCTGAAAGTGTTGGGCGGCCCGCTGGAGTCGCAATTGCCAGACCACCTCATCAGTCAAAAGGATTGACCCATGCTGATCACGCTCTGGCTACGTCTGGGTGCCTTCCTTGGTAAAACCCTGCTTTGGATGTTGGGTTTGGGGGTCCTCGGCTGGGCGCTGACCATGGCATGGCTCGCCTGGCAACATCGCGGCCCGGTATCGGCTGAAGAACTGATTCCGGACGGCGAAGCGGCGATGACCCGGGACATCATCCAGACAGCGGTGCGGATCGTCGATCAACACCGCGAAAGTACTCGCTATCTGCGCGACGCTCACGCCAAGGCCCATGGTTGCGTGAAGGCCGAGGTTCAGGTGCTGCCGGATCTGGCGACGGCGTTGCGCCAAGGCGTGTTCAGCGAACCCGGCAAAACCTGGCAAGCGACGATGCGGCTGTCCAACGGCAATGCCTATCCGCAGTTCGACAGCATCCGCGATGCCCGGGGCATGGCGATCAAGTTGTTCGATGTGCCGGGTAAACAGTTGCTGAATGATCGACAAGGGCGCAGCGAACAGGATTTCGTGATGTTCAACCATCCGAACTTCTTTGTCAGTGATGTCGCCGAGTATCGTCAGAATGTGGCCGCTCAGGCTGACGGCAAAAAGATAATGGCATTCTTCCCGGGCTGGGACCCGCGCACCTGGCAGGTTCGTCATCTGTTTATTGCGCTGGCGACACTCTCCCCTGCCCCGGCAAGCCCGACCCAGACCACCTACTTTTCGGTTTCGCCGTACAAGTTTGGTGAGGCCAACGTCAAATTCCGGGTAATACCGGATCCGGAGAGCTGCCCGACCTACACGCTGCCCACGCAAAATCAAAACCTGCCGAACTTCTTGCGCAGTGCGCTGAACCAGCAGCTGTCGACTGATCGGGTGCCGGCCTGCTTCGTGTTACAGGTCCAGCGCCAGGATCCGAGCCAATACATGCCGATCGAAGACACCAGCATCGAGTGGCGTGAACAAGACGCGCCTTTCGAAACCGTGGCCAGGATCAAGCTGCCCGCCCAGGATTTCGACACCCCGGCGCTGAACCTGCAATGCGACAACCTGTCGTTCAATCCATGGTTCGGCCTTGAAGCCCATCGGCCGATTGGTGGGATCAACCGGTTGCGCAAAGCGGTGTACGAAGCCGTTAGCGACTATCGACACAGCCGCAACGCCGAACAATAAGTAATGCCACTCAGCTAAGCGCGGAACCTGTGGGAGCGGGCTTGCTCGCGAAGATGGTGGCACAGTCAACATTGATGTCGCTCGACGCTCTGCTTTCGCGAGCAAGCCCGCTCCCACATGGATTGCACTTGACCTGGAAGATCGTTTTTCAGCGGATCCGGCAAAAAGCCAAATCCCAGACAGCAAAAAGCCCGCATTAAGCGGGCTTTCTGTGGTGATCTGGCGTTCAGTGTTCCAGATACCGAATATGGCGCAGCGGACGGGACTCGAACCCGCGACCCCCGGCGTGACAGGCCGGTATTCTAACCGACTGAACTACCGCTGCGCGAAACGCTTGAAACGAATGGTGGGTGATGACGGGATCGAACCGCCGACATTCTGCTTGTAAGGCAGACGCTCTCCCAGCTGAGCTAATCACCCTTCGCTTCGTTACGGGACGTATTATGCCACAAGTTTTCGTAAAGTGTTGATTTAATTGAAGTTTTTTTCAAAAAAATCCGAAAACCGGTGAAACGACACAACCCGATGGAACAAGGTACAAACTTGAGACAGAAAAAAACCCGCCTCAGCGGGTTTTTCCGTGGTGACCTGGCGTTCAGTGGTCCAGGTTACCGAATATGGCGCAGCGGACGGGACTCGAACCCGCGACCCCCGGCGTGACAGGCCGGTATTCTAACCGACTGAACTACCGCTGCGCTAAACACTTGAAACGAATGGTGGGTGATGACGGGATCGAACCGCCGACATTCTGCTTGTAAGGCAGACGCTCTCCCAGCTGAGCTAATCACCCTTCGCTTCGGTGTGGCGCGCATTCTACGGAGCGACCCAACCTCTGGCAAGCACTTTTTAAATTAATTTTCTCAGGCCTTCCAAAGGCTTAGAGAAGGGTTGGCCTATGACCCGGCGAAGACAATAATGCCCCCCTTTGTATAAAGGAGAGACTCACCCCATGTGGTTCAAAAACCTGCTTATCTATCGCCTGACCCAAGATCTGCCTTTTGATGCCGAGGCGTTGGAAACTGCACTGGCCACCAAACTGGCGCGTCCATGTGCAAGCCAGGAGTTGACCACCTACGGTTTCGTCGCGCCATTCGGCAAGGGCGAAGACGCACCGCTGGTACACGTCAGCGGAGACTTCCTGCTGATCGCCGCCCGTAAAGAAGAACGCATTCTGCCGGGCAGCGTCGTGCGTGACGCAGTGAAGGAAAAGGTCGAAGAGATCGAAGCCGAACAAATGCGCAAGGTCTATAAAAAGGAACGCGATCAGATCAAGGATGAAATCATCCAGGCCTTCCTGCCCCGCGCCTTTATCCGTCGCTCGTCGACCTTCGCCGCCATCGCGCCGAAACAGGGCCTGATCCTGGTTAACTCGGCCAGCCCGAAACGTGCCGAAGACCTGCTGTCCACCCTGCGTGAAGTGATCGGCTCGCTGCCGGTACGTCCGCTGACGGTGAAGATGTCCCCGACCGCGACCATGACCGAGTGGGTTACCACTCAGAAAGCTGCGGATGACTTCTTTGTGCTGGACGAGTGCGAACTGCGCGACACCCACGAAGACGGCGGCATCGTGCGTTGCAAGCGTCAGGACCTGACCAGCGAAGAGATCCAGCTGCACCTGAGCACCGGCAAAGTGGTCACTCAACTGTCGCTGGCCTGGCAGGACAAACTGTCGTTCGTGCTCGACGACAAAATGGTGGTCAAGCGCCTGAAGTTCGAAGACCTGCTGCAAGATCAGGCGGAACAGGACGGTGGCGACGAAGCACTGGGCCAACTGGACGCCAGCTTCACCCTGATGATGCTGACCTTCGGCGACTTCCTGCCGGCACTGGTTGAAGCGTTGGGTGGTGAAGAGATGCCGCAAGGGATCTAAACCGACGCGCGGTCTAAATGTGCGAGCGGGCTTGCTCGCGAAGGCGTCATGACAAACAACATCCTTGTTGAATGTCCGACCGCCTTCGCGAGCAAGCCCGTTCCCACATTGGATCTGCGCAATTTTCGAATATGAATAACAAGGATCAGGCCATGCGCGCACTCGCTGCATTGAGTCGTTTTGTCGGCAACACCTTCGCTTACTGGGTACTGATTTTCGCCATCGTGGCGTTTCTGCAGCCGGCCTGGTTCATCGGTTTGAAAGGCGCCATTGTGCCGCTGCTGGGGCTGGTGATGTTCGGCATGGGCCTGACCCTCAAGCTCGAAGACTTCGCCGAAGTCGCTCGCCATCCGTGGCGCGTGGCCCTGGGCGTGGTCGCCCATTTCGTGATCATGCCCGGTATGGCGTGGTTGCTCTGCCAGGTATTCCATCTGCCGCCAGAGATCGCCGTCGGGGTGATTCTGGTCGGCTGTTGCCCGAGCGGCACCTCGTCGAACGTGATGACCTGGCTGGCTCGCGGCGACCTGGCGTTGTCGGTGGCCATTGCCGCCGTCACCACCCTCCTCGCGCCATTGCTGACACCGGCGCTGATCTGGCTGCTGGCCTCGGCCTGGTTGCCGGTATCGTTCATGGAGCTGTTCTGGTCGATCCTGCAAGTCGTGCTGTTGCCGATCGTACTTGGCGTGGTTGCCCAACGCGTGCTCGGTGATCGGGTTCGTCACGCGGTAGAAGTGTTGCCGCTGGTGTCGGTGGTGAGCATCGTGATCATCGTCACGGCCGTGGTGGCTGCCAGCCAGGCGAAGATTGCCGAATCCGGTCTGCTGATCATGGCCGTGGTGATGCTGCACAACAGCTTCGGCTACTTGCTGGGTTACTTCACCGGGCGCTTGTTCAACTTGCCCCTGGCCCAGCGCAAATCCCTGGCACTGGAAGTCGGCATGCAGAACTCCGGCCTGGGTGCGGCACTGGCCAGTGCGCACTTCTCACCACTGGCGGCGGTGCCGAGCGCGCTGTTCAGCGTCTGGCACAACATTTCGGGGGCGCTGCTCTCCACCTATTTCCGTCGCATGAGCGAAAAAGAGGATCGGAAAATCGCTGCTCAGCAAGTGGCTGACTGATCCGAAAACTTGATCCTCGGGTTAATGATGGGCACTCTATCGCGCAACGCGAGGACGACCTCGCGGCTCGATCGAGTGCTTAATCCGGGGACGACCCCATCCATCGATGGAGGTCATTTATGTCCTGGATCATTCTGTTTTTCGCCGGACTGTTCGAAGTTGGCTGGGCCGTTGGCCTGAAATACACCGACGGCTTCAGCCGCCCTCTCCCTACCGCATTGACCGTTGCCGCCATGGCGATAAGCCTTGGCCTGCTGGGCCTTGCCATGAAGGAATTGCCGCTGGGCACGGCCTATGCGATCTGGACCGGCGTGGGTGCGGTGGGCACGGTGATCGCCGGGATCATTCTGTTTGGTGAGTCGATGGCGCTGTTTCGGCTGGCCAGTGTGGCGTTGATCATTACCGGGCTGGTTGGGCTCAAGATCAGCGCTTAGACCGCTACCGTCTTCGCGGGCAAGCCTCGCTCCTACAGGGATTGATGGTGTGTCCACAATACGTGGCACAACATAAAACCTGTGGGAGCGAGCGATGCGGCGACCCGACTTGCCCGCGATGAGGCCCGCAAAGTCACCAACTATCTAACGGCCCCACGCAAATCCCCCACCATCGCCTGCAACTTCGCTGGCTCAGCCACTTCAACGGCCACCGCCGGCCCTGCCACCAAGGTCACCCGCGACCACAACCGACGGAACAAGCCCTTGTTCGGATCGCGGCTGAAGAAACTCCCCCACAACCCCTGCAACGCCAGCGGAATCACCGGCACCGGCGTTTCTTCGAGAATCCGCGTCAGCCCGCCCTTGAACTCGTTGATCTCGCCATCAGCGGTCAACTTGCCTTCGGGGAAAATACACACCAGCTCGCCATCCTTCAGATACTGGGCAATGCGGGTGAAGGCTTTTTCGTAGATTTGAATGTCTTCCTGACGCCCGGCGATCGGAATCGTGCCGGCCGTGCGGAAGATGAAATTCAGCACCGGCAGGTTGTAGATTTTGTAATACATCACAAAACGAATCGGCCGACGCACCGCGCCACCAATCAGCAACGCATCGACGAACGACACATGGTTACAAACCAGCAGTGCCGGGCCCTCATCAGGAATCAACTCCAGGTTGCGATGCTCGACGCGGTACATGGAATGGCCGAGCAGCCAGATCATGAAACGCATGCTGAACTCGGGGACGATTTTGAAGATGTAGGCGTTGACGCCGATGTTCAGCAGCGACACCACCAGGAACAGCTGCGGGATCGACAGCTTGGCGATGCTCAGCAAGACGATCGACACAATCGCCGACACCACCATGAACAGGGCGTTGAGAATGTTGTTGGCGGCGATCACGCGGGCCCGTTCGTTCTCGACGGTGCGGGACTGGATCAGCGCATACAGCGGCACGATGTAGAAACCGCCGAAGACCCCAAGCCCGAGGATGTCGATCAACACCAGCCAGGTGTGACCGAACCCGAGGATTTCGAGCCAGCCATGGCCGGCAACGCTGTCCGGAATTCCGCCGGAATGCCACCACAGCAACAGGCCAAACACGGTCAGGCCGAATGAGCCGAACGGCACCAGACCGATCTCGACTTTGCGCCCGGAGAGTTTCTCGCAGAGCATCGAACCCAGTGCGATACCGACCGAGAACACGGTAAGAATCAGCGTCACCACGGTCTCGTCGCCGTGCATCCATTCCTTGGCATACGCCGGGATCTGCGTCAGATAAATCGCCCCGACAAACCAGAACCATGAGTTACCGACGATCGAACGCGATACCGCAGGGGTTTGCCCCAGGCCCAGCTTCAACGTGGCCCAGGACTGGCTGAAGATATTCCAGTTCAGGCGCATTTGCGGCGATGCCGCCGCAGCCCGGGGAATGTTGCGACTGGCCAGGTAACCGAGCACCGCGACACCGACGATTGCTGTGGACACCACTGGCGCGTAATTGCTGGCGGACATCATGATCCCGGCACCAATCGTCCCGGCGAGAATCGCCAGGAAGGTGCCCATTTCCACCAGACCGTTGCCGCCCACCAGCTCTTCTTCGCGCAAGGCCTGCGGCAGTATCGAATATTTCACCGGCCCGAACAGCGCCGAGTGAGTCCCCATGGCAAACAGCGCCAACAGCATCAGCGACAGGTGATCGAACATGAAACCGACCGCGCCTACCGCCATGATGCCGATTTCCCCGAGCTTGATCAGACGGATCAACGCGTCCTTGGCGAACTTTTCCCCGAACTGCCCGGCCAGGGCCGAGAACAGGAAGAACGGCAGGATAAACAGCAACGCACACAGGTTGACCCAGATCGAACGGTCACCCTCGATGGTCAGCTTGTACAGAATGGCGAGGATCAGCGACTGCTTGAAGATATTGTCGTTAAAGGCCCCAAGGGACTGCGTGACAAAAAAAGGCAGGAAGCGCCGAGTGCGAAGCAAGGTGAACTGCGAGGGGTGACTCATCTTCCATGTGTCCCTGATTTTTTTGGTAAAGGGTGGCGTGGATACTGTTATTGGAATGATCGAACGTCGATCCAGGCCACACACATTACCTAATCTTGGCCGGTTATTTCTTTAATCCTGCGATACACGGCGAGACAAACAATTCGCCACGCCACGCGCCCTGCACCGTGCGTTTGGCGACAATCAGCCACATCGCCGCCAGCATGGCTACCAATACACAACCAAAGACACTGAAAAACGTCAGGTTCAAGGTGCTGGCCAGTTTCAGCGTAGTCAGGAAATAGACACCCAGCGGGAACGTGAAACCCCACCAGCCGAGATTGAACGGGATACCGGCGCGCAAGTAACGCACGGTGATCAGCAGCGCCATCAGCATCCACCAGAACCCGAAGCCCCACAGCGTGATCCCGGCCACCAGCCCAAGGCCCTCAGCTATTTCACCGATCCCCGGCAGACCGTTCGCGGCAAAGATCGCCGGCGCGTCGGCGCCCAGCAGCAACATGCCCAGCGCACCTGTGCCAATCGGCCCAAGCGCCAGCCAGCTCGAGGCGGCCATGTTTTCGTGGGGCAATTTATGCAACGCCATGCGCAGCAACAGGATGGTCAGAATACTGAACGCCACTGGCAGGGAAAAAGCCCAAAGCACGTAGCTGGTCACCAGCACCACTAACTGCGAATGAGCATCGGCGAGGTGCGGCGCCAGCAAGCCACCACTGGCAGCCGCCACTTCCGCCGCCACCACCGGCAACAGCCAGACAGCGGTCATCTGGTCGATGCTGTGCTCCTGACGGGTGAACATCATGTAGGGAATCAGCACGCCGCAGGCCAGCGACATCGCCACGTCCAGCCACCACAGCACTTCGGCGAGATGAATCACACCGTCGCCCCAACGCGGCAGGCCGAACAGCAGAAAGCCGTTGATGATGGTCGCAAGGCCCATGGGAATGGTGCCGAAGAACATCGAAACCGTGGAATGGCCGAAAATCCGCCGTGCTTCGTCGAAGAACATGACCCAACGCGCGGCATACATGGCCGTGAACAACACAAACAGAACAATGTTGAACAGCCACAAACCTTCGGCAAATGCATGCAGGCCAGGCATCGTGAGGGGCAGTTGCGCGAGCGCGAGGGCCAATACCCCGGTGCCCATGGTTGCGGCGAACCAGTTCGGGGTGAATTGGCGGATGGCTTCTCTAGGATGCTGCAGATGACTGAGCGGTTTGATACCGGGTTTAACGCTATGGGTGCAGGTCATGGTGAACTCCTGTCCTCTGATGAGGTAGGAACCCATGATAGATCTGAACAGAATATCGATATAACGGGTAATTTCTCTAACTGTTATCTGTTTTGCAGATATAGCTTCAGACGCTACCTTCAGTCTCAATCACCAATATCCTCGCCACGCCCTGCGGATGAGCCATATGCTCGGTGCCCACCGAGGCATAAAAAATATCGCCGACCTCCAGCAGGATTTCCCTTTCGAGGCCTGCTTCGCGATAACGCATCTGTACCTGACCGTCGAGCACCACGAACACTTCCTGGCCATCGTTGATGTGCCATTTATACGGTTGATCGGTCCAGTGCAAACGGATGGAGATACCGTTCATGTTGGCGATATCCAGCGCCGCCCAGGCGCGATCACCGGTGAAGGATTTGCTGCGGATGATTTGCATGGGACGGTCCGTCGAGATGAATGGCTGCACCAAGGCTAACGGTCATCGAACATCGACGCCACAGACCTTGACGGACCGCTCACGAAGCAACCCGATCAGCGCACCGAGCGACAGGATGATCAGTACCGCGCCGTAACCATCGGTGGTCGCCACCAGCCCAAAGCTGCGGGTCAGATTACCGGCCAGCAACGACGGCAAGCAGAACGCCAGATAACTGAGCACATAAAACGCCGACATCAACCCGGCCCGCTCATGAGGCAAAGCCAGTGGCACGATACTGCGCAAGGCGCCAAGGAAACCCGCACCGAATCCGCTGCCCGCCACCAGCGTGCCGATGAAAAACAATGGAAGGCTGGCGCTGTGGACCGCCAGCAGAATCAGCGTAACGCCTGCGGGCAGCAAGCTCGCTCCCAGCAGC
Source organism: Pseudomonas sp. DF5 (assembly GCF_058148225.1). Classification (NCBI taxonomy): domain Bacteria; kingdom Pseudomonadati; phylum Pseudomonadota; class Gammaproteobacteria; order Pseudomonadales; family Pseudomonadaceae; genus Pseudomonas; species Pseudomonas sp. DF5. The sequence continues at coordinate 1,524 of NZ_JBYVYM010000037.1, read as the reverse complement.
AAGATCCTGTCGGCCGGCCGATTGCGCAAGGTGTAGATCATCGAGGCACCGGCCACCGTCAACACGGCCACCGTCGCACCGCCAATCAGGTTCGATGTGGACCCGGTGGCTGTCCGTACCAGGGACGGTGCCAGGGAAGCGAAAAAGCCGCCGAGTGCCCACACCGCGAGGTCTATCGGCAGCACCCGCCACAACATACGCCGCGCTTGAATCGGCACGTGCAGGGTCGGGCGCAGCGAGGCCCAGGCACCCGGTTGTCGACTGACGCTTTCCGGCAGGCGCCAGACGTACAGCGCTTGCATCACAAACAGCGTGAACAACACCCAATAGGTCAATTGCAGCGGCAGGGGCGCAAACTCGGCCAATAATCCGCACCCCATGGCCCCCAGCGCCATGCCCAGCAACGGCGCAACACTGTTGACCATCGGCCCTTGCTGGCGATCGGTGTCCAACAGCGCCGCACTCAAGACGGCAGTGGCCATTCCCGTCGCAAACCCCTGAAGTACTCGCGCACCGATCAACCAGGCGACGCTGTCGGCGTTGATGAACAGCAACATCGCCAGCATATTCAACAGCACGGCGGTAAAAATCACCGGTTTGCGCCCCAGATAATCCGACAGCGAACCGACCGTGAGCAGCGCCGCCAACAAGCTGAGGGCGTAGACACCGAAAATCAGGGTCAGGGTTGCAGCCGAGAACTGCAGGTGCTCCTGATAGAGGTGATACAACGGAGTCGGCGCGGTGGAAGCGGCGAGAAAACTAAGTAAGGTGATCGCCAGAAACCACAGGCTGGAACGATTTGTCGCCGGAAGAGACATGAGCACACTCCACAAAAGCTAATTTTTTGCTTTTGTGGAGTCTGCTACTGGCCAGCGCTTAAAGCAAATACTTTGTGTTAAGGTCCGCCGCATGGCTATTAAAGAAGGTTTACGCCCCGGCGGCAGAAGCGCCAGGGTTCAAGAGTCGATTCATTCGGCCGTCCGCGCGCTCCTTGCAGAGCAGGACCGCGCCTGCGTGACTGTGCCGCTGATTGCTGCCCGGGCCGGGGTGACACCGTCGACCATTTACCGGCGCTGGGGTGATCTGTCAGCACTGCTGGCCGATGTCGCCCTCGCCCGCATGCGCCCCGACAGTGAGCCGGCCAATACCGGCAGCCTGCGCGGGGACGTGCGGGCCTGGGCGGAGCAGTATCTGGACGAAATGAGTTCCGAACCTGGGCGCAACATGATGCGCGACGTGCAATCCAGTGCCACGCCGGGCTATTGCGTGACAATCATTGGCGGGCAGTTGCAGACGATTCTGGATCGCTATCCCGATCAATCACGGCCAAGTGTCGACCGGCTGATCAATATGGTGGTGGCACCGACGGTGTTTCGCATCCTGTTTGCGGCGCAGGCGCTGGAGGTTGAAGAGTTGCATCGGTTGATCGATATTGCGTTGAGTCAGTAACGCAGCCTTCGCAGGCAAGCCCGCTCCCACACTTGATCGCTGACGTCTCCTATTCCGTGTTCACTGAACATCAAG
>NZ_JBYVYM010000036.1:0-59528 GCF_058148225.1 Pseudomonas sp. DF5 | reverse complement strand
AGTCTGCATTTGGCCGCCTTCTTTCGTTTGGCTTGCGGGCTAAATCAGGGCTATTTCATCTTCAGGATTGTAAGCCCGAGTTTCTGGCCGCCACCGTCCTGTGCTTTCACCCACACCACTTCGGTGTCGGCCTCAAGGCCTTTGAGCGCCGCGTGATCGGAATCGATCCGCACGCTGAGCCGGTCTCCGACGCTGAATGAACGAGGCGCCTCAAGCTGCATGCCGCTGCTGGAAAGGTCGATGCAGACAGCTTGCACCTCGTCGCCTTCATGAATCAGCGACACATCGGCATCAACCCGCATGCGGATGAAATCGCGCTTTTCGCTATAGTCCCGATCGGTTTGGCTCATGGGCTCGATCCTTCCTTTGGGTTACGGTTTTGCCTGTTCTTATAACTCTCGGTGATTTGACAAGTAAAGACGTCAAGCGACCATCGGCGTGAGCTTGAAACGCCTCGCGGATGGGAGTACCGTCTGCGCCTTAGAAGGGCACCTCTGGTGGAACACTGAATAGGGCAGACGCTCGAAAACGGTGCAGCAGAGAGGCTAGAAAGCGAATCCAGTAGTGTGTGCAGGGCCAAATGCCCAGCCTGCTACGCCAACCTAATTCTGGCGCCGTTTGCCCACATGCCAAAAACCAGTGCCACGCTGCTGATAATCGATGATGACGAAGTAGTGCGCGCGAGCCTCGCGGCCTACTTGGAAGACAGTGGTTTCAGTGTCCTGCAGGCCAGCAACGGCCAGCAGGGTCTTCAGGTATTCGAGCAAGACAAGCCCGACTTGGTCATCTGCGATCTGCGCATGCCGCAGATGGGCGGACTCGAACTCATTCGCCAAGTCACCGAGCTGTCGCCGCAAACCCCGGTAATCGTGGTTTCGGGCGCCGGCGTGATGAACGATGCCGTCGAGGCCCTGCGCCTGGGCGCGGCGGACTACCTGATCAAGCCTCTCGAAGATCTCGCAGTGCTTGAGCACTCTGTGCGCCGTGCCCTGGATCGTGCGCGTCTGCTGCTGGAAAACCAGCGCTACCGCGAGAAGCTGGAAAAGGCCAACCGCGAGCTCGAAGCCAGCCTGAACCTGCTCCAGGAAGACCAGAACGCCGGTCGCCAGGTGCAGATGAACATGCTGCCGGTCAGCCCCTGGAGCATCGACGAGTTCCAGTTTGCGCACCAGATCATCCCGTCGTTGTACCTGTCGGGCGATTTCGTCGACTACTTTCGGGTCGACGAGCGTCGGGTAGCGTTCTACCTGGCGGACGTTTCCGGTCATGGCGCCTCTTCAGCCTTCGTCACCGTGCTGCTGAAGTTCATGACCACGCGCTTGCTGTTCGAATCCAAGCGCAACGGCACATTGCCGGAATTCAAGCCTTCAGAAGTCCTTGGTCATATCAACCGGGGCCTGATCAGTTGTAAGCTGGGTAAACACGTCACAATGGTCGGTGGAGTCATCGACGAGGAGACAGGTTTGTTGACCTATAGCATCGGCGGTCATCTGCCGTTGCCCGTGTTGTACACGCCAGACAGTGTTCGTTACCTGGAAGGGCGTGGTCTGCCGGTGGGCCTCTTCAATGAAGCCACCTACGAAGACCACGTACTGGAGCTGCCGCCGGTATTCAGCCTGACGCTGATGTCTGATGGCATTCTGGACCTTTTGCCAGAACCCACACTCAAAGATAAAGAAGCTGCTTTGCCTCAACGGGTCAAAGCGGCGGGCGGCAGCCTGGATGGTCTGCGCCAGGTTTTTGGATTGGCCACGCTAGGGGAGATGCCGGATGATATCGCCCTGTTGGTGTTGAGCAGGAATCTTTAATGAGTACCGGTAGAATCCAGTTCGCCGAGCAGGACGGCACCTTCGTCCTGAAGTTCGTCGGTGAAGTTCGCCTGACCTTGTGTTCGGCGTTGGATGCGACTATTGAGCGGATCTTCACTGCGTTGAACTTCAACGCCATCGTGATCGACCTGACTGAAACCCGTAGCATCGACAGCACCACCCTGGGCCTGCTGGCCAAGCTGTCGATCCTGTCGCGGCAAAAAGTCGGCCTGTTGCCGACTGTCGTCACCACCCACGAAGACATCACCCGGCTGCTGCAGTCCATGGGCTTCGAGCAAGTGTTCAACATCGTTGACCGCCCGATCCCATGCCCTGAATGCCTGACCGACCTGCCAGACCAGGACCAGTCCGAAGAAGTGGTGCGGATCAAAGTCCTCGAAGCACACAAAATCCTCATGGGCCTGAACGACTCCAACCGTGAGGCGTTTCATGACCTGGTGAACGCGCTGGAGCGTCACTGATTAATTCCCTGTGGGAGCGGGCTTGCCCGCGAAGGCGCCCTAACAATCACCACATCTTCCAGTGCTAAGCCCATTACCCGAATTCAACGCAAAAAAAGGGCGAACCCATGGTTCGCCCTTTTTGCATCCGGCTAACTCAAATCACAGCTTGGCCTGCAACAACGCCTCAAGCTTCTCCTGGTCCCGAGCAAACTGACGAATGCCCTCAGCCAGCTTCTCGGTCGCCATCGCATCCTCGTTGGACAACCAACGGAACTGCGCTTCATTCAAGCTCAGACGCGCTTCACCCGTATGCCCCGGCACCAATTTACGCTCCAGCTTGCCGGTATCCGCCGCCAGTTTCTCCAGCAGATCAGGGCTGATGGTCAACCGATCACAACCGGCCAATTGCTCGATCTGATTCAGATTACGGAAGCTGGCACCCATCACTACGGTTTTGTAGTCATTGGCCTTGTAGTAGTTGTAGATGCGCGTCACCGACTGCACGCCCGGATCATCCGCGCCGGTGTAGTCGTTGCCGGTGGCCTTCTTGTACCAGTCGTAGATACGGCCCACGAACGGCGAAATCAGGAAAACTCCAGCGTCAGCACATGCCGCCGCCTGAGCGAAAGAGAACAGCAAGGTCAGGTTGGTCTGAATGCCTTCCTTTTCCAGCTTCTCGGCAGCGCGGATGCCTTCCCAGGTCGAAGCGATCTTGATCAGCACACGGTCACGGCCAACGCCGGCTTTCTCGTACAAGTCGATCAGACGGTGCGCACGCTTCAATACGGCGTCAGTGTCGAACGACAGGCGCGCATCCACTTCAGTGGAAATACGGCCAGGAATCACCTTCAGAATCTCTTGTCCTACCGCCACACCAAAACGGTCACTGGCCAGGCCCACATCGCCCTTGCAGTCGCTGACGCAAGCGTTCAGCAACTCGGCATAACCGGGAATGGCCGCCGCTTTGAGCAGCAGGGAAGGGTTGGTGGTGGCGTCCACGGGTTTAACGCGAGCGATTGCTTCGAAGTCGCCAGTGTCGGCAACCACGGTGGTCATTTGTTTGAGTTGTTCCAGCTTGGAAGTCATGGGCGTGCTCTGTCCTATGGGTCTAATGACATTACCCGAGCGCTGACAGCCACTCAAGGGTGCATGTGCGTATCGAAGGCCCCAGTGGCAACATCCTGGAAACGGATGTTTGAAAGGCGGGGCGTGGTCTCGGTAAATACGATGCTGAAATGGAGGGCAGGTTCAATGGAGGTGACGGTTAGCGTGCTGAGCAGGCCTGGGTCATGTCCTCAATGCTTACCGATTTGACCAGCTTGCGAATTAGACCTTTGAGCGCTCGGGCCGAACAAGTGACGGCCGCCATTTCAAAGCGGCCATTTTCTAACGAGACAGAGTGCGGACACCGGCGCGTGAAGCCTACAAGTGAGCGATGAGGGATTAACGTCCCTCCAACAACTCTGCCGCCTGATCCAGCAACGCCAACGGCTCTTTAGCCTTGTGAATATCCACCGACAACAACTGCCGAAACTTGCGCGCCCCCGGAAACCCGGTGCCCAGCCCCAGCACATGCCGAGTGATGTGATGCATCGCGCCACCCGCCAGCAAATGCTCGGCAATATAAGGCCGCAACTGCGCCAACGCCTCGGCCCGAGTGATCACCGGCGCTGTGCTGCCGAACAGCTGCTGATCCACCTCAGCCATCACATAAGGATTGTGATACGCCTCACGGCCCAGCATCACACCGTCGAACGTCTGCAAGTGCTCGTGACAGGCCTCGAGCGTCTTGATCCCGCCGTTGAGAATAATCTCCAGCTCCGGAAAATCCGCTTTCAACCGCGCTGCCACGTCATAGCGCAAAGGCGGGATGTCGCGGTTCTCCTTCGGCGACAACCCCTCCAGAATCGCAATCCGCGCATGCACCGTAAAACTCGTGCATCCGGCATCCCGAACCGTGCCGACGAAATCACACAACTGCTCGTAACTGTCCCGCCCATTAATCCCGATCCGATGCTTCACCGTCACCGGAATCGACACCGCATCACGCATCGCCTTCACACAATCGGCCACCAACTGCGGATGCCCCATCAGGCACGCACCGATCATATTGTTCTGCACCCGATCACTCGGGCAGCCGACATTCAGGTTTACCTCGTCGTAACCGTGGTCCTGGGCCATGCGGGCGCAGGCGGCCAGGTCCAAAGGCACACTGCCGCCGAGCTGCAGGGCGAGCGGGTGTTCGGCTTCGTTGTGACGCAGGAAGCGCTCGTGATCGCCGTTGAGGAGCGCGCCGGTGGTGACCATTTCGGTGTAGAGCAGGGCGTGCTTGGAGAGCAGGCGCAGGAAGAAGCGGCAGTGGCGATCTGTCCAATCCATCATCGGCGCCACACTGAAGCGGCGAGACGGCTCGGAACGGGTAGGGCTAGTATTTACGGGCGCTTCAGCTTTTTCGAAATTCATTGATACTGATCTTTTATACAGCGGTTTTTACCCATTTTTCCTTGTTTTTCGAAGTCGGTTGCTACAATGTAGCAAGCGAATTCGGCAATGTAGCAACTGGAAATGGGCACGATCACATCACGCAAGCGCAAGGACAACTCGACGGCCTACACGGCGCAGATACGGATCAATCGGGACGGGCGCACAGTTTATCAGGAAAGCCAAACCTTCGACCGCAAGCAGGTCGCTCAGGCGTGGATCAAGCGGCGTGAGACCGAGTTGGCCGAGCCTGGTGCCATCGAGCGGGCGAACCGCAAGGGAGTGACGATCAGAAAGATGATCGAGCAATACCTTGATGAGTACGAAAAGATCCGGCCGCTGGGTAAGACAAAGAACGCAACACTCAATGCGATCAAGGACACTTGGTTGGGGGACCTCGACGACTCGGCGTTGACCAGTCAGAAGCTGGTTGAGTTCGCGCAATGGCGAATGAGTAAAGAAGGCGGCGGCGTTCAGGCGCAGACGGTCGGCAATGATCTGTCGCACTTGGGCGCGGTGCTGTCAGTGGCGCGGCCTGCGTGGGGCTATGAGGTAGATCCGCTAGCGATGCCTGACGCACGCAAGGTATTGCGTAAGCTGGGCATGGTAAGCAAGAGCAAGGAACGCAACCGCCGGCCGACGCTCGCTGAGTTGGACAAGCTAATGGCGCACTTCTTTGAAATGCAGGAGCGTCGTAAGGCTCAGATCGACATGCCGAAGGTGATCGCCTTTGCGCTTTTCTCAACGCGCCGGCAGGAAGAAATTACGCGGATCCGCTGGGATGATCTCGACGAGTCGCGGCAAGCTGTCCTAGTGCGAGATATGAAAAACCCCGGGCAGAAGATCGGCAATGACGTGTGGTGTCATCTGCCAGATGAGGCTTGGGCGATTTTGCAGAGCATGCCAAAGGTTGAGCGGGAGATCTTCCCTTACAACGCGAAGTCGGTGTCGGCCTCATTCACGCGGGCGTGCCCGATGCTCGGCATCGAGGATCTGCATTTCCATGACCTGCGGCATGAAGGAGTAAGCCGTCTGTTTGAGATGGACTGGGACATTCCGAGGGTGTCGAGTGTTTCTGGTCACAGAGATTGGAACTCACTCCGTAGATACACCCATTTGAAAGGTAGGGGCGACGTGTACCAATCCTGGCGTTGGCTTCCAGATGTGTTGAATTAGCTCATTTGTGTATTGATGTCCCGTCGTGATTGCAAAATGGCATCTACGTCAATACCCTAGAGCCATATCATGGAGGCTTGAGCGAAATGGCTAGGGTGAATGGTGTTTCACATGACGGGTATTTGATAGAGCTAGTTAAGTCTGACCATCTGTACGATGACTCGAATATTTTCTCAGTGATAGTTGGAAAAAATGGCGTTGGTAAAAGCAGGTTATTAGCAGACATTGCAAAAGACCAGTCGATAGAATATGCGTACCTCCTTGATCTCGATGACGGAGATCTGATTTTTTCCAATCGGATAGGTGAGGACAAAGATTCGAAAGTTATCGCAATATCAACCAGTCCATTCGATAAATTTCCAAGCCCTAGAAAACGTTTAGGTCAGGATGTGAGCAGCAACTACAGATATGTAGGGATGCGCGGCGAGGGAATGTATCAACCCTCTTCAGCTGTTTCGCTGATAGCCTCAGCTGCAAAAGGATTGATAGATAAATTATTGGCTCGACAAAGTAATCACAACTTACTGTCTGTATTTGATTCCTTGAATTTTCGCCCAATTGTTGAGTTTGTATTTAAGCCTGGTTATATAAGAGCGGCGAAGAAATACGACGAATACGATCCTCATCGAATAGGCGACGCTAGTCTGGCAATAGACTTGAAATGTCTTGACCATGATTATGGTATTCAGATTGATGAGCGCTATTTTCCGATACTCGAGGCTCTGCCATTTTCAACGCGGCAAAAGGTGTTCAATGCTGCAAAGAGGGTGCATGGTTTATTTACCAAGCGAAAGGCTGTTGAGCTGACGGTAAATTTCTCCGGTGGTTCTGCATCGTTGGATGGTCAGTTTGCGAATGATGAATACATAGAGTCAATGTTGGTTTTATTGAACGCGGGGTTGATGCGCCTTATCGACCTTAAGCTTGAAAAAATCGGCTACGGTGAAATGTCTCTGAAACGGGCTAGTTCGGGAGAGCAGTGTCTGTTGGTTTTAATGTTGGGTATTGCGGGGCATATAACGGATGGCTCGACTATTCTGATTGATGAACCTGAGATTAGTTTGCATCCTCGATGGCAAGAGCAGTTTATGATGCTGCTCACTACATCCTTCTCTGCGTATAGAAAATGTCATTTTATTGTTGCTACGCATTCGCCGCAGATTATAGCTAGGCTAAGGGGGGATGGGTGTTTCATAACTTCTCTCTCGAAGAGGGAAGTATATGATGCTGAGGAGTTTTACAATCGATCAGCAGACTATCAACTCGCCGAGCTTTTTGATGCTCCAGGTATAATGAATGAGTATATTTCACGTCTTGCTTTCAATTTGCTAGCTAGGGTGAAGGCAAATAAATGCGTTGACTATGAGTCGGTCGCGGATCTGCAAAGATTAAAAGAGCTCGATAAGCAGGTTGAAGCTAATGATCCTGTAAAAGAACTTATTAACTCCGTTGTAGATTTGTGTGAAAGCTATGCCGATAGTAAATGAGCCTGTAGTTTTAAGTGAAAACTCATTGGCGATTATTAGGGCCAAGACTAGTGAGCCTGATTATTGTCATGCGAAATGGAATGATCCAGATCTGGAGTCAGTCAGATGTGAAATCAGAGATCATTACCGAAATGTGCAGCGTTTGATTTGTGTGTATTGTCAGGGGGCGGTGTCAATGCGTTCGGCTTTTGGAGCCCCAGTTGAACATATAGTTCCGAAATCTCAACATTTAGGGTTTATGTTTGAACCAAAAAATCTTTGTGTAGTATGTCCTGATTGTAATGAGTATAAGGGGAAGCGGGAAGTGTTGGTTGAGCCAGTGATGGTTGCCAGTCGCGTGAATTACCCGGATAATCCTATGGCTTTTAGGATTATGCATCCTCATTATGACGAGTATGAGGATAATATTATGAGGCATAACAGGATTTATCTCGAATGCTCAGATAAGGGCGGCTACACAATTTATATATGTAATCTTAATAGGTTTTTTAGAAAGTTTGGTCGCTGTGACGAGTTTGTAAATGATGCTGAGTTGGTGGAAAAATCTGAACGCTTTTATGATGAAGGGCGTGTTGAGCTGTAATTATAACCCGGTCAAATTGACCGGGTTATAATTTGAATTAAAGGTTTTTTCCAAGTAGTTTTGATTGTTCATTGACTGCCTGTTGTCGTTGGCGGTCAATATAGTTTGCTAGGTCGATCAAATGAATCCCTAGTCCTGCTTTCTGACTGCGAGCGCCTAAACGTACTACAGGGATGTCTATCTCTCCTGTCAGTTGTTTGTGCTTGAATTTTTCGACTGTGAGATTCATGTAGTCGGTGCATACGCGAGTTAATGGGATTACAGCCAGTCCGTCATATTGGGCCATGAGTAGGAACAAGGTATTCATAGATGCACCGTTTTTGTCGACGCACTTAGCGCAATGGCTACCGGTTGCACCCAGATCGAAACATTACTGAGCATGAATGTCTCGCCTGTCTCCGAAAGCAGCAGCGTCATCCCGAACACGGCTTCTGGATCTTCGTTGCCGGCAGCGCGGCGCAGATCTTCGGCGGTGGCCTCCTTCCATGCGGAGGGCGGCTCCTGGTCGTGGAATGCAGTGAACTGCTCGCGGGTGAGCAGATCCATCAACGTCCCTGATACACCTGTCATCATTTGGAAGTCGCGCAGGCCGGCTGGGTCGACGTCGACACCTCCCAGGCATTGCCATTCGGCTTGGATAGAACCCAAGGCAGGCTTGGAATCACTAAAGCCTGCGGCACCACTGCCCAGCCCGCAGCACATGTTGAAGTGTTTGAAAGTGCGCTTGATCACGGGCGAGCTCCTTTGGCTTGCTGGCCAACGAGTGCGGCGTGGTTCCACGCTCTGCGCTTCCATGCTGCGAAGCCAGCCCAGTACGCGTAATGCTCACGGGCGAACGAGTCGGATGTCTTCGCGCCTGGTGCGGTGAAGTACGTGCCTTGCTGGGCGCAGTACTGCAGGCCTTCAGGGGGCGAGAACTCTTTCTCGAACTCAACCCGCTCGTCGATCTGCATCTCGTCGACGGATTTCTGTGGTGGGCTGTCAGAGTGCGTATACCCCACAGCAGGCTGCGCGCGCGGGCGATTCTGAGCGATTAGCGTTGCATTGGGTGTGGCTGCCTCGCGCAGCCTTTTGTGGGGTTTAAGCGACTCGATGGTGCTGCTGGAAGAGGCAATAATGCCTGCTGCTTCGCAGCAGAGACTGTTTGTTTCTAGTGTGTCGACGCTGGCTTTTTCGCAGAGCAAAGCGGTCGTGGATTTGTTGTTTTGCTCGTCCTTTTGCATGCCGCTTTCCTCCGAGGTTCGATTGCGCGTTGGTTCTTCTGCCGCTAGTGGGGCGTGAGCCGGGTTGCGGTGGGGGCTGGATTGATTGCTGATCCGGATCATGCGACGTTCTCCTGATCGGCTGGCTCTAGCAGAGCGGCGATGGCAAGCGCTTGCTCGCGCAGGGTACGGGTTTCGCGTTCGAGTTTTTTACCCGTGCGAAAGGCGGCAAACGTCTCGGCGGCAACCCGGAGCTTTTCGGCGATATCGATTAATGTCTGGCGTTCGGTTTCCCCGAGTGCCAACGCTTGCTGAAGGCGCTTACTGAATTGCGCCAGGTGGGCATGGTCAGCCTTGATGAAGTCGAGGGATGCTTTCAATTCGCGAATGGTCTTGGCGCTTTCGGCGCGTTGGATGGCATCGCTTTCTTTCATGCCCGTGGACTTGCCGTCGGTATGCCCCATGAGATAGCCGGCCCAGACTAGTAGTCCGGCCAAGGCGATCAAGGCGATAAGTGCGCAGATCTGAATAGCAGTCATGTGGTGTGCTCCTGGTGATGCCACAGGCTGGTGGTGGCAGCCGTTCGGTGTGTGGGTATTACTCGTTGGTGTCGTCCTGCTGTCGCTGCATGTCTTCGTCGGCCTTGTAGGCACGGATGTCGATCAGTGAGGCGACGTGCCGGATGTGGGCGTACTTCGGTGCCTTGCGGCTGGTGTCCAGCGTAGTGATGGGGAGCTGGATGCGGCCGCTGCTGATCTCGGCCACGAACGATTGCTCGTTGAGGTTGCGGAAGTACTGCTCGCGCACTTTGTCGAGCGGGATTAGGACGTCGCCGAAAATGCGGTAGAGCAGTTCGACGGTGGCTGACTCCGGCGCCGGGTGTAGGCGGAGTGGGTTTTGTGCTGTGTTACTCATGGCTTTGTTGGGCCTCCTTGCGTTGTATTCTGGCTGGGTGGTTCCAAGCGTTCAGGCAGTGGGTTTTGGTCAGCTCGCGCAGATGTTCGGGCACTTCGAGGAGCGCCGCGTTGCGCTCCTCTAGTGTCCGCATGGCAATGATCTGGCGGGCGTATTCCCTAGGCCACGTCACGGTTGTCTGCCGGAATGGCAGGCAGGTCGATGCCCAGCTGTTCGGCGAGCCAGCGGATACCGAGTTGCTTCACCCGGGTGGACTGGCTGTATTGCATGCCGAGTTGGTCGTGGTACCACTGGCCGTCCTTGACTCGCAGATAGTCGCGATCACGGTTTGGGTAGGCCGGTAGGTTGCGTTCGTTGAGCAGGCCTTTTTCCCGCATGCGAGCGATGAGCTTGGGGCGTGTCAGGCCGAGTTGGGTTGCGGCTTGGGCGAGGGTGCGTTCCATGGCGTCCCCCTCATGCCGCGTGCGCGGCTGGGGTTGCCGCTACAGCAAGATGGTTGATGGATTCGCTCACCTTGCCGTAGATCTCGACATCGCTGCCGTACACGGTGAAGCACCGGGTGTGTGGGCTTTTGTTGCCGATGCTCAGGATGGTGGTGACACCCGAGCGCGATTGAGTACGGTGAAGCGCGACAACTAGGGGATAGTCGAAGCCCATGTCGAGGTTCAGCACGCCTCCGGTGCGTACCAGCTCGAACACTCGTTGCTTGTCCGATACTTCAAAGCGGCCGTATTCGCGGCTGGCGTGCGATCGCTGCACCAGATCGCTGGAGTTGCTCGTGTCGAACGGGCCATTGGCGATTTCTTCGATGAAGTCGGCCAGCTTAAGGTGCATCTTCTTGTCGTTCTGCAGCGTCAGCGTGTGGCGTTCGCTGCCCAACTCGACGACGAAGGTGCTTTCCGTTGTGCCACGTTCAGCCCTGAGGCGAAACGCCAGGCACTCGCGCTTGGGCGCTGTCCGGAGTACATGGTTGAAGGTCTCGCTCAGGTTGACTTGGGCATTGAGCAACTGCAGGGTGCGGTTGTCGATTTTGAACTTGATCATGCCGCGTGCCCTCCGCCGTTCGGATCGAATTTTTCGGGGGCGGTACTTGCTTTCTGCTTCGGTTTGGTGGGGACGAACGAGCAGCCGCTCTCGCGGGCAAGGCGACGGATTTCGAAAGTTCGGAAGGGGTCGGCAGCGGTCGGATGGACGTGCAGGGTTGCTGTGGTGTGCATGGTGTTGCCTCGCTCTGTGGTGGAAGAGTGAGGAAAAATTAACCCTAAAGGTTATTTTCGTCAATAAAAATATCCTTGTAGGTATTTCTCGCTTTGATCATGTCGATGATCGGTGATGGCAAAAGAGAATCATTGGTTGCTAAGATTGAGGTCTCACATTTCAACTACGGAGCGGTTCAGGTGAGTGAGTTTTTTGAAATTGCGTATGCAGCAGCCTCTAAACGACTGTGTTTTTTTACTGGAACGGGATTTTCTAAAGCAGTAACTGCCAACCAAGCACCGAGTTGGCAAGAACTATTGGAGGTGGCTTGTGATGCGACTTTAAATCCTGAGCCGCTTAAACAAGCATTGTTCCCAAAGGATGGACCTAATCCATTGAGTTTAGAGGAGGCAGCTCAAGTAATTGCTCTCGAACTCTCAAAGGTTGATAAAGATATTCATAATGAGATTGCAGCGGAAATCAGTAAATTATCACTGATGGGTGATAATTCAATAATTGCCAGTTTTTTGATGTCTAACTTCGTAGATGTTGTGACTACCAATTATGACAATCTTGTTGAGGTCTTGTCGGGTAATGGATGTCACTCTTTGACCCCGGGGATTCCAGTTCCGCGCTCAGACGCTAGAGTAAAGGTTTATCACGTCCACGGGTCTATTGTTAGTCCTCAAAATATGGTGGTTACGTCTGAGGATTATTTTAAATTTATTAACGGTGAATCGTATTTCTCTAGGAAACTAAGTACGGTGCTTCATGAGAATACAGTGGTGATTCTCGGTTATTCATTAGGGGATACAAATCTCAAGGCGATCATTAATGAGTATCGAGGTTTCTCCAAAAGTCATGTTATTGGTTCTAACATATTTTTTGTGTCACGATCTCTTGTGAGTCAATACGTTAAGGATTACTACCATCACTGCTATGGGATACGCGTATTAGACGGTATGCAGGTCCATGAGTTTTTCCAGCGTCTTAGCTATCACATGCCCGCTGCAACGGCATGTGCGCTACCATCATTGAGTAATATCAGAGATATTTTGCAATTTGGAAAAGTTTATACACCTCACTATTTGCAGTCGGAAAACTCATTTTACGAGATAGTGTCATCTTTTTCCGCGGTTGGTGTCAGCATAAATCATCAGACTGTAGTGGAATGTATAGGTAAAATAATTCAAACAAAACTCGAATTGACATCGGTGAATGGTGCGTGGGAGCAATATCATCAGATGGCAAAGTGGTTGGTATATCTGGGGAGTATATTGGAGATTAAAGGTACTTCAATTGAAGGTACTTATCTTTCGGCAGTGAAGTCTTCTATGAGTAGTATGCGAAGTGGGTACTATCTTGGGTATTCATGGGATGCTTATAAGTGTTGGTACTCCAAATGGAATAGCTTGATCTCCTCCAATAGATCAATGATTAAAAAATTCATACACCAAAATTTGCCTTGGCCTGATGCTCATACTGTTGTTGATCAGTAGAGCGCCCATGCGGCGAATATTAGTATTCGCCGCATGGCAATCAGAGATTGATACGCTGTTACAGGTCTGAGATTTTCCACCTGGCCCTGCCACAAATAACCCACTCCTCTGTCATCCGTATTATCCGTTCAGGCCAGTCGGGATTTAGTGCATACAGGTAACGTTCGCCACCTTCTTGTTTTAATTGTTTAAGTGTTGCAGCTTGATCCCTTGTCCTCTTTGCCGCGACAAAGTGGCCAGGTAGCGCCTCCAGGGAAGGATCAATCACGATTTTATCGCCCTCCGTGAATTTTGGCTCCATGCTCATACCTTCAACACGAAGGATGAAAGCTCGAGGGCCTACGGGGCCCGGTGCGTCTATCCATTCTTCAGCATCACTTGGGTCAAAATTTACGTGAGTCTCGCACCAAGCCCCGGCTGCGATCGATCCCATTACTGGAAGCTTGCGACCTGTATGACAGAGTACAGTTGCGTTGTTGAACTCACCGATGCCGTACGGCATATCGAGATACCCATCGTGTAGATGAAGAGCCTTTTCAATCTCACGAGCAATCTGGTCGCCAATACCCTTCGTCGGGTTCTTGCCCCCGAAAGCACTCACTTGGGCTGGTGCCTTACCTAATCGGTCGGCAACGTCCGTCAGGCGGAGTCCTTGCTCAGCAATGACTCTGCGGAAATTCTGTAGGCGGGTATCTGAGATTTTCATCAGGCGATTCTGGCCGGATTAACCTTGCGGGTGAATGTCTCTTCGGGTATTGCAAAAAATAACCTTAAAGGTTAATTTGTTCCTCGGAGGTATTTTATGAAGCTACGAGACTACATAACCGATTTAGATTTACGAGGGCTTGAGGCATACGCCACGCGCTGTCGTATCGCTGTTAGTTATCTGCGTCTACACGTCAAATATGCGAGCAAAGATCCTAGTGTTTCGTTGATCAAAGCGTTGGCTCGTGAGAGTGAAGGCCGGGTTTCGTTAAGCGAAGTTCTTGAGCATTTCGGCGTCACAGAGACCGCTACATTGGTCAAAGCAGCATAGCTAGAAAAAAGGCGACCCAAAGGTCGCCCAGTTCCTCCCGGCACGCACCACCACAGCGCTGTCGGGTCGCAATAAAGATAGGCGGGCACACCACATGCAACCACCTCCCTTTATCGCGCTTTTCCAAGGCTCGGAAGCCTTGGTGTTGCTGCCTTTTCCACCACAGATTGGGCAGCTGTTGCGCCAGGGGTGAGCAACGGATTGCTCGCCCCGGCACGGTGCCGGTGTCGATCCCGAAGATCTAGCCGGCGTTTGGGCCCTTTCAAGCCACGCGGCAAATGTATCACCACTGCATGTCGCGCGGCACTGGCAACTTACAAGGATTAATGCCATGAGCCGTATCATTCTGAGCTCTCTAGACCGGGCGCAGCGGGAAGTTCTGCCGCTCGACCTCGCGCTTTACCATGCCGCACGGGACTACCCCGGCGGCGCCGCTGCCATCGCCGCCACCACCGGCCGGAATGCGACCACGCTGCAACACAAGCTTTCCCCAACCCACCCAAGCCACACGGTGAACATTCAAGAGTTCGGGGAGATTCTGGAGCTGACCAAGGATCGCCGCATTCTGGATGCGGTACATGCGTTGGTCGGTGACACGACTTGGCAGGAGCTAGCCGAGGCTTACACCAATGACATGCCCGAGACGTTGACCACCGGTATCGCGGACTACTTCCGGCAGGTGGCGGATCTGGCGGATACATGGGCCAAGAGCATCGGTGACGGTGTCGTTACTGACGAGGAACTGGCTGCGATTCGCCTGCAGGTGTTTCGTGGGATTCAGGGGCTGTTGGGGATGTTCAACCGCGCCACGTATGTCAACCAGACGACGCGGGGTGTTGATCGTGGCTGATATCGCTGACTTCGCTAATGACCTGGTGCAAGAGCGCATCGATCAGGCGCTCGCTGCACGCAACGCTGCCAAGCCTGCCTTGGTGGCGCATTCGTTTCTGTTCTGCGAAACGTGCGATGACCCGATCCCTGAGGCCCGTCGTTTGGCGCAGCCCGGCTGCACGCAGTGCGTGGGGTGCCTTTCTCTCGCGGAACAGAAGGGGGCCCACCATGCTTGATGAGGTGTTGGGGCAATTCGCCGATTACGGGCTTGAGCCTGCGCAGCCATTGGTGTTCGGCAAGCTGACGCGGTGCAAGACGGCGCAGGACAAGGGCAAGGAAAAAAACGGTTGGTACATCGCCCATGAGCATCGCACGGAGAAGGGCGAAACGCTGATTTTCGGCGCGTTCGGTGATTGGCGTTCGGGTGAGTCGCAGAAGATCAAGGTCAAGGCCGGGCGCATGTCGCCGGAAGAGCGTGAGGTTATGCGCGCTCGGCAGGAGGAGGCAAAGCGCCGGGCTGCCGAGATCGCGGCCAGTGCGGCACGTCGTGCTGCGAAGCGGGCAGCGGGCATGTTCAAGCGTATGCCGGAGAAGGGCCGCAGCGATTATCTGGATCGCAAGCAGATCGTCGGTATCGGTGTTCGGTATGCGCCTCGCACTGGCGCGTTTCTGGTACCGATGAGCAACGTGCGTGACGAGATTGTCGGCCTGCAGGTGGTGTATCCAACCAAGCAGGAAGACACCGGCCGCGACAAGACCTATTGGCCTTACGGTATGTCGAAGGAGGGCGCCTTTCACCTCATCGGGCCGCATCCGGATCCGGGGGAGCCAGTGCTGGTGTGTGAGGGCTACGCCACCGGCGCCAGCCTGCAGATGGCGACTTCGCTGACTGTGGCCATCGCGTTTGATGCGGGCAACCTGTTGGTGGTCTGCAAGGCCATGCGCGAGCGGTTCGCTGGCTGCCCGCTGATCATCTGCCGTGACGATGACTGGAAGACCACGAAGCCGAACGGTGATGCTTGGAACCCCGGTGAGGAGAAGGCCAACAACGCGGCCCTGATCGTCGGTGGTCAGGTGGTCGCGCCGATCTTTTCTGGTGAGCGGGAGATCAAATGGACCGACTTCAACGACCTGCACGTCGCCGAAGGTCTGGACACGGTGCGCCGTCAGGTGCTGGCCGTGGTCAAGCCACCAGCCGCTGGTGGCTGGAAAGATCTTCTGGCTCGTAGCGAAAGTGGGGCATTGATTGCGCACATGCAGAACGTCGAGCTGATCCTGGCCAATGACGAACGCTGGGCTGGGGTGATCAGCTACAGCGCTTTCAGCTCGAAGATCGTGAAGCTGCGTGCGGCACCGTATGGCGGCGGCACGGGCGATTGGGCGGACATCGATGACGTGCGGGTGATGAAGTGGCTCGCGCAGCAGTACAACCTGCGGGTGAAGGCGTCGCATGTGATCGAGGCGGTCAGTGTGGTCGCGCATGACCATGCGTTTCATCCGGTGCGGCAGTATCTGCGCAAGCTCGAATGGGACCGTGTGCCGCGTCTGGAGAGCTGGCTCACAGACGTCATGGGCGTGAAGGCCACCGATTACTCGTCCAAGGTGGGTAAGCGCTGGATGTTGTCGGCCGTGGCGCGGGTGATGAAGCCTGGCTGCAAGGCTGACTCGGTGATGATCCTCGAGGGCGCGCAAGGCGCTGGTAAGTCGACAGCGATGAGCATCCTCGGCGGCGAGTGGTTCATGGATACGCCGTTCGCCCTCGGCGACAAGGACGGGTTTCAGGCGATCCGGGGCAAGTGGATCGTCGAGCTGGGCGAGCTGGACAGCTTCAACAAGGCAGAGAGCACCAAGGCCAAGCAGTTTTTCTCTGCATCCACTGACACCTACCGCGAGAGCTACGGCCGTCGCACGATGGACGTGCCGCGTCAGTGCGTGTTCGTGGGCACGACGAACCAGGACGAGTACCTCAAGGACGCGACCGGTAACCGCCGGTATTGGCCGGTGGCGTGTACCAAGGTGGATCTGGAGTTGTTGCGCTCGATCCGCGATCAGCTCTGGGCTGAGGCGGTGTTCTGCTACGACGCGGGCGACCTCTGGTGGGTGACATTGGATGAAGCGGAGATGTTCGGCGAAGAGCAGGATGAGCGCTTTGTGGTGGACGAGTGGGAAGGGCCGATTCTGACCTGGCTGGAAGAGTCGCAGATCGGCGAAACCACTACCGGCAGCGATGTGCTGACCAGTGCGTTGAAGTTGGACTACGGGCATTGGGGCAAGCCGGAGCAGATGCGGGTCGGGGCGATCATGCATCGGTTGGGGTGGCGGCGTGTCCGGTTGCCGCCGTTGGTGAAGAGTGGTCAGCGGCCTTGGGCTTACAAGAAGCCGGCAGGGTGGGGTGGGGCTTCGGCATTGAAGCGGGAACCAATTGAGGAGCCTTGCTTTGATTAAGGAAGTCGACTCGCTGCTCAGACTGTGGGCTCAGGAGCTGCATTCCGAACATTCGAAAGGGGGGCTTGCTGGGGGGAACATGGTTGCCATGATGATGGAGAGTAATGGGCAACTGATCCGTGGGCGGCGGGCCTTTCGTGCGCCGCTGGAGAGTTCTCTCGACATTGAGCTGATCGTGAACAAGCATCTTGTGCCCGAGCTGGTGACGGTTGTGCGGGAGCATTACTGCACGCTCGACGTTGATATGCGCTTGCGGTATGCCCATTGCGGTTGCGGCCGTGACACGTACTACCAGCGCTTGCATGACGCTCACCTGCAGATCCTCGGCGTGATGATGGGGAAGGCTGCGTGACCCCAGGCATTCATCCGGCTGTTGTTGTCCCACTGGCTCGTCTTGTCCCGCTGCGCTTTGATGCAGTGGGACAGGTGCGGGCCTTGTCGTTGTTGGGCTG
This sequence comes from Pseudomonas sp. DF5, assembly GCF_058148225.1. Lineage (NCBI taxonomy): Bacteria > Pseudomonadati > Pseudomonadota > Gammaproteobacteria > Pseudomonadales > Pseudomonadaceae > Pseudomonas > Pseudomonas sp. DF5. Next base: position 41,952 of record NZ_JBYVYM010000036.1, on the reverse strand, counting down.
TCCCACCGTCCCGCTACAAACTGCCTTCCGCCCGTGTAAGCGTAGCGGGCAGCAGTACGCGCGTTTCACGCGCATGCGTGTTCTTTAAATTCTTCCTTTACACGAGAAAGGAGAAAAATAAGTAGGACAGTGGGGCGAAGCCCGAATTTAGGCGCTCTCAGGCGTCCCACTTCGACGCTGAATGGTGGGACATATGGGACACCGCCGAAATAGCAGAATGCCGTTGTGAGATATTCGCCGACATTCGCTAGGCGTTCACCCGGTGTTACCCACTTATTCGCCGGGTGGCATTAAACCGGGGTTGCTGCCACCGGAATCGACCTGTAAAAAGTAGTCATCTTCGATAGGTGCGACCGCAAAGAGCGGCAGGCACCACACCACCAAACCCGGCCATTGCGCCGGGTTTTTGCGTTTAGAGGTTAGCGATGACAAACGAGCAACAAGCGCTGGCAGAGATGCCGATTTGGTTAGTGATCGTCCTGGCCCTGGTCGGTGGCGTATCGGGGGAGATGTGGCGAGCCGATAAAGACGGGGCGCGGGGTTGGGCGTTGTTGCGACGCCTCGCGCTGCGGTCCGGCGCCTGTATCGTCTGCGGCGTGTCGGCGATGATGCTGATGATCGCCGCCGGCATGTCGATCTGGACAGCGGGTAGCTTGGGCTGTCTGACCGCGATGGCCGGTGCCGATGTTGCCATTGGCCTCTACGAACGCTGGGCTGCCAAGCGGCTGGGCGTTTCCGAAGTGCCACCCGCCAGTGGCGAACAGGGGTGATGCACCGTTCCGGGGCGCCGAAAATCGCCGGGGACCCTGGGGTTATCCGAGGGGTACGGGGTCGGAAACCCGCGGGATCGTGTTAGCGGCAGGGTTGCCAGCTTACTGAAATTCAATCCATTGAAAATTGAAAGGTTCCATTGAAAAGCCGTTGAAAAGGAGGGCTTATGACAGAACCAATGTACCTGTCAAAGAGTGCCTTCGCGGCTCGGATTGGCAGGGCGCCCAGCTACATCACCTGGTTGAAAAACAACGACCGTCTGGTGCTGACCGCCGATGGAAAACAGGTCGACGTGCTGGCCAGCGAAGCGTTGATTCGCGACACCGCTGACCCCAGCAAGGCCGCTGTTGCTGATCGGCACCACCAAGACCGGCTTCAGCGTGACGTGTACAGCCAGCTATCCAGTCAGGTCGAACCGACTTCAATGGCTGCGCCGCCGCCTGCGATCACCCCTGCGGGACAGTTGCCCGACTTCCAGAAGGCCCGGGCACTGCGCGAGCATAACCTGGCCCAGCTCGCCGAGATCGAATTGCACAAGGCCAAAGGCTCGCTGGTCGCGATGTCGGCGGTGCAGACCGGCGCCTACAACGCCGGCCGCATGCTGCGCGATCAATTGCTGGGCATGCCTCCGCAGCTGGCTCCCGAACTAGCCTCCATGACCGACCCTTGGGAAATTGAAAAGCACCTCACCGCGGCGATCCGTCGCTCGCTGGAAGACGCCGAACGCATGTCTTCAGCGGACCTTGAACACGCACTGACCACGAGTTAAGCCCATGCCCACGGATATTCCTGACGGTGCAGAGGTGTACCGCGAGGCGTATTTCCGTGGGCTACGGCCCGACCCGGACGTCTGGATCGATCAGTGGGCCGATGAGTACATGCGGATTCCGCGTGATACCGGCGCCGCTGAGCCGGGCCAGTACCGCACTTCGCGCACACCGTATGCCCGCGAGCCCATGCGTTGTCTGTCGCCGGCTCACCCTTGTAAGCGCGTGATCACCATGGTCGCGTCGCAGCTGATGAAAACCCAGATCGGTCTGAACTGGATCGGCGGCCTGATGCACATGGCGCCGTCGAACATCCTGGCGCTGCTGCCAAGCCTCGGCCTGGCCAAGCGGGTGTCGTCGCGGATCGGCAAAACGATCAAGGCCACGCCGGTGCTGCGGGAGAGAGTAGCTGCCAACCGCTCGCGGGATTCGCGTAACACCATGGACACCAAGGAGTTCGAGGGCGGTACGTTGTACGTCACCACCGCCGGCTCGGCAGCCAACCTCTCGGAGCTGTCGGCGCGCTACGTGTACGGCGACGAGATCGATCGTTGGGAAGTGGACATCGGCGAGGAGGGCGACCCCATTGAGCTGGCGGAGACCCGGGGCAGCACCTTCGGCCGCAACGCGAAGTTCTACTTCTCAAGCTCACCGACGATCAAAGGCGCCTCGCGGATCTCCGACCTGTTCGACGGCAGCGACCAGCGTCATTACTACGTGCCATGTCCGACCTGCGGGCACATGCAGACTCTGGAGTGGGAGCGACTGCATTACTCACAGGACTTCAGCGTGGTGCACTACCAATGCGCCGGGCCTGACTGTGACGTGCTGATCGAGGAGTACCACAAGGGCGAGATGCTCGCTAACGGCGAGTGGCGTGCCCATGCCGAGGGTGACGATGAGACGGTCGGCTTCCACCTCAACGCGCTGTACTCGCCGCTGGGCTGGATGGACTGGAAGTCACTGGCCAAGCAGTTCGAAAAGGCCAAGAAGGCCCAAGCCAAAGGTGATCTGGAGCCGATGCAGGTGTTTTACAACACCCGTCTGGCGAAGGTCTGGGACGCCGCTCAGGAGCAAACCAAAGCCGATGTGCTGAGACAACGGGCGAGGTTGGAAGGCTTCAGCCTCGGCTCGATGCCGGCAGCGGTGCTGATGATCACCGGTGCCGTCGACGTTCAGGCCAACCGCCTGGAGTTCATGGCGATGGGCTGGGGTGTCGGCATGGAGCGCTGGGTCATCGACTACCAAGTGGTGTCGGGCGATCCCGCCGATGAACGCACCTGGGCCGCGCTGGACGAATTGCTCAAGGCCAAATATCGCCATCCCTGCGGTGTCGGCCTGGGCATTCTCGCGGTGGCCGTCGACTCTGGTGGTCACCACACCGATGAGGTCTACCAGTTCTGCCGGGTGCGTCGCTGGCGCAACGTGTTCGCCATCAAGGGGGCGAGCAAGCCTGGCAAGCCAGTGATCGCACAGCGACCGTCGATGGTGGACGTGACGTGGAAAGGGCAAACCGAACGCAACGGCGCGGAGCTGTGGTTCGTCGGTACCGATACGGCCAAGGACTGGATCTACAACCGTTACCCGTTCGAGTCGGGACCGGGTGCATTGCACTTTGCCAGTGACCTGCCGGACGACTTCTTTGACCAGTGTGTCGCTGAGCGCAAGGTCGCCCGCTACATCCGGGGCCACAAACGCATCGAATGGGTCAAGGGCAAGGCTGAGCGTAACGAAGCGCTCGACCTGATGGTGTACTGCCTGGCCATGGCGCACTACCTGGGTCTTAACCGCTACAAGGAACACGACTGGGAGCGGGTGCGTCAGGCCTTGGCGCAGTCAGGACTGTTCGACGAAGCATTGGGCATCAAGCCCGTGCAAGGCGAACGCGTCAGTAACCCGCTGCCAGCAGTCCCCGTTGCCGCCCCCCAACCGGCACCGCAACCCGCTGCCCCGGTCGTGCAATCGCGACCGGCAGCACCGCCACCTCAACGCCGCAGCTCCAGCAGCGGTTACCTGAAGAGACGCTGATATGTCATTTACCCAGAAGCACCTCGACGCGGTTGAGGCGGCCATCGCTCGCGGAGAGAAAACCGTGCGCTACACCGACCGCACCGTGGAGTACCGCACGGTCGATGAGCTGCTCAAGGCTCGCGAAGAAATCCGCTCGTCGCTGATCAGCGCCGCCGGGCCGCGCTCGCGTGTGGTTCGGCTGTACCACGGAGGCAAAGGAGTCTAATGGCCCGCCACTATCCGACGCTGACCCGTAACGGATTCTTGCTGCCGTCGAACATCAAGGCCAGTTACGAAGGCGCCGGGGAGGGCCGCCGATCCACTGGCTGGGATGCTCCCGACAACGGGATCAACAGCATCAACACCCCGGCACTGCGTAACCTGCGTTCGCGTTCGCGGGCGGCGGTTCGTAATGACCCCTATGCCTACAACGTGATCGACAAGCGGGTCAGCAACCTGATCGGTACCGGCATCACGCCACGGCCCAAGACCGACGATGAAGCTCTGCGCAAATTGCTGCAGGAACTCTGGGAGGACTGGGTCGATGAGTCGGACGCCGATGAGCGCACCGACTTCTACGGCCAGCAGGCACTGATCGCGCGCACGGTGGAGACCTCCGGCGAGTGTTTTGTTCGCTTGCGGCCGCGCAGTCTCGACGAGGGCCTGGCGGTGCCGTTGCAGATTCAGGCGCTGGCGCCGGAGTTCGTTCCGCACGACAAGTACGAGACCACCAAGAACGGCAACGTCATCCGCGCCGGGATCGAGTTCACTCCCAGTGGCAAGCGGGTGGCGTACTGGATGTACCTGTCGCATCCGCGTGATGCGTCGTCGCTGAACGCCGGCTACAACCAGCTGGTACGGGTGCCAGCGGCCCAGGTGCTGCACATCTTCGAACCGGTCGAGCCGGGCCAACTGCGCGGCGTGCCGCGACTGTCGCCGGTGCTGAAACGCCTGCGTAGCCTCGACAACTATGACGACGCGGTGCTGTTCCGTCAGGAGGTGGCCAACCTGTTTGCCGGCTTCATCAGTCGACCGCCGCAGGACTCTGGACCGGTGCCGAGAGATCCCGTCACCGGCCAGCCGCTGAGCCTTGATCGCGACGGCTTCACGCCAATGGTCGCGCTCGAGCCCGGCACCATGCAGGAGCTGGGGCCGGGTGAAGAGGTCGAGTTCTCCAAACCGCCGGACGCGGGTAACAACTACCCGGACTTTATGCGGCAGCAACTGATGGCCGCTGCGGCGGGAACGGGCACGCCTTACGAAATCCTCACCGGCGATATGCGCGAGGTCAACGATAGGGCGCTGCGTGTGGTGCTCAACGAGTTCCGGCGTCGCCTGGAGCAACTGCAATTCAGCGTTTACGTCCACCAGCTTTGCCGCCCGGTTCGGGCTGCCTGGATGGACATGGCTGTGCTGTCGGGCGCTCTGGTGCTGGAAGACTACGCACAGCGTCGCCGCGAATACCTGCGCACACGTTGGGTGCCACAAGGTTGGGCCTACATCCAGCCCGTGCAGGACGTACAGGCTCGGCGGATGGAAGTGCAAGCCGGCTTTGCCTCGCGTAGCGAGATGGTCCTGCGCACCGGCTACGACGCGGAAACGGTCGACGCGGAAAACGCCGCCGACCTGGTCCGGGCCACAGCTCTCGGCCTCAATTACACCACTCTCGAAGCTTTCGTCCCCATCGACGACAAGGAGCAACCATGAGCAAGAAAGCGAGCCCGCGCATTTATAACCGGGCTGGCAAACGCGTGCAGGTACAGGACAAAACCTGGTATGCACTGCAAGCCAGCGGCGAAGCCGCCGAGCGAGTCATCGAAGTCTTCGTCTACGGCGAGATCGGTGCCTGGGGCATCACCGCCAATCAGTTCGTGCAAGATCTGCGCGCCATGGACGACGGCGTCTCGCAGGTGATCGCGGCGTTCAACAGCATTGGCGGCGACCTGTTTGACGGCTTGGCCATGCACAACGCGCTGTCGCGTCTGGGCGAGCGTTGCACCGGTCGAATCGATGCGTTGGCCGCCAGTGCGGCCAGCGTCGCAGTCTGCGGGGCACACAAGGTCGTGATTGCGGCCAACGCCATGCTGATGATTCACAACCCATGGACCTACGCGGCCGGGGATGCCGAAGACTTTCGCAAGGTGGCCGACGTCCTCGACCAAACCATGGAAGCGATCATCGCGGCCTACAAGGCCAAGGCGCCGGACATCGATGAGGTCGAATTGCGGCGGCTGGTCGCCGCTGAGACTTGGCTGACGGCCAATGAGGCCGTGGCCTTGGGCCTGGCCGATGAAGTCGGCGATGGCATCAAGGTCAAGGCCTGCCTCGGCCAAGGCGGTGTGCTGCAGCGTTACCAGCACGCACCGGCCGAACTGCTGGCCCAGCTCGATGAACCACCCGAGCCAGATCCGGAGTTAGAGCCTGAGGATCCGCCACTGGTACCGCCGGTGGTCGACTCGACGAAGTTGGCGCTGATGATCACCCAGCGTTGCACGGAGGCGGGCATTAGCAACCTGGTCGCGCCGCTGCTCAGTTCGACGAAGCTTGAAAGCGAAGAGATTGTCCTGGCTGGCCTGGCCCGCGCCAAGGCGGTGAATGACCTCTGTGTGGCGGCCCGGTTGCCGGAGTTCAGTGCCGAATACGTCGCGGCGGGGCTGGATGCTCCAGCCGTCCGGGCGCGTCTGTTCGACAAGATTGTCACCAGCGGCAAGGGCTTTGAAATCGACAACAGTCTACCGCTCGACAACGACCCGGCACCCAAGGTGCTGGCCAAACAACCTGATCCAACCTCGATCTGGGCCTCGCGACAAGCAGCTCAGTCTGGAACCGCGCACGGCGCGAAAGGAGCAAGAACATGACCATCAAAAAAGAGCCGATCCACGCGGGTGAATTTCTCCTGTCCGAGGGCGCCGGGAACATTTCGCGGGAGTCGATCAACGTTGCGGCAGGCCCTGCGCTAGATCCGGGCCAAGTCCTCGGTCTGGTGACGGCCACGGGCGAATTCGCGCCGTATCACCCTACCGCCGAAGATGGCACTCAGACCGCCGTCGCGATTCTCTTCGGACCACTGGGGGAGTCGGACGTCGTACGCCGTGGTCGCGCCGTGGTGCGTTTGGCTGAAATCAGTGAAGCGCATCTAACCGGGCTTGATCTCGATGCCGAAAAGGCGCTGGCCGCCCATTTCCTGATCGTTCGATAAGTCCGTCAGTCACGTTTACCCAGCCCGCCTTGAGCGGGTTTTTTCATTTCTGGAGAGCACCCATGGCCGAGATCGCCATTTTTGACGACGAAGCGTTCACCGTCACCGCGTTGACTGCTGCACTCAACGATCAACCCTACCTGCCGGGCCGCATCAGCGCCCTGGGTCTGTTCCGCGAGGAAGGCATCACCACCCTGACCGTTCAGATCGAAAAGGACGGCGATACCTTGGCCCTGGTGCCTGCCGGTGAACGGGGCGGCTCTGGTCTGGTGGTCGCAGCCAGCAAGCGCAACCTGATCCCGTTCAACACCGTGCACCTGCCGGAGCGCTTCACCATCAAGGCCGACGAGATCCAAGGCATTCGCGCCTTCGGTACCCGCACCGAGTTGCAAGCGGTGCAGGATGTGGTCAATGCCCGTCTGGCCAAAGCGCGTCGTCAGTTGGACGCGACCCATGAGTTCCAGCGCATGGGCGCGCTCAATGGTCTGATCCTCGATGCCGATGGCTCGACGGTGCTGTTGGACCTTTATGACCGCTTCGGTGTGCAGCGTCAGAAACTGCCTATGGGCTTGGCGGATCCAGGCACTGAGTTGCGGGTTAAATGCGGTGAAGCGCTGGATATGCAAGAAGACGCGCTCGGCAGTGTGACCAGCACCGGTTCCCGCGCCTTCTGCGGCAAGAACTTCTGGAACAAGCTGATCGTCCACAAGTCGGTCAAGGAAACTTACCTCAACAGCCAGCAGGCGGCGGCTTTGCGTGGTGATGCCCGGGAGAGTTTCGAGTTCGGCGGCATTATCTGGGAGCGCTACCGTGGAAAGGTGGCCGGTGTGTCTTTTGTCCACGACGACAAGGCGTTGTTGGTCCCTGAAGGTGTGCCGGATCTGTACATCTCGGTGTTTGCTCCCGCTGACTACATGGAGACGGTCAACACTCAGGGCATTCCGTACTACAGCAAGCTCGAGCCGCTACCGTTCAACAAAGGCATGGCCGGTGAGGCCCAGTCCAACCCTCTGCACCTATGCACCCGACCGCGCGCACAGATCCTGCTGGAGCTCTGACCATGGGCTTTCGCGATCTGATCGCCGAGGTCGACGCCGTGGTGTTCGAGACCCTGGGCGACACCGCGCGGATCGAAGGCCGGGAGGAACCGGTGCTGGGCATGTTCTCCGCGCCCTGGCTACAGCCGAAGATCGGCAAGCTCAACACCGGCCTGCGCGAGCCTCGGTTCGAGATTCGCGTTAGCGACTCGCACGGACTGGAGCAGGGTTTGCTGGTCACCATCGAACTGCCTGAGTTGGATGGTGGCGGCGAGTACGACCTGCTGCAGCTGGAGCCCAGCGGTGACGGTCTGGTCGCCCTGATCCTGAGGATGCGCGCATGAGCGTCGGCAGCTACTACAAACCGTCAGCCGGTGGCGGGATGCTCTCCATCCAATCCTCGGCGGTGGACCTGAAAGCGTTTCAGGACTTCGCCAAGCTGGTACCGAAAGCAGCCGCAGCAGCGCACCGTCGAGCGATCAACAAGACGTTGGGTTGGTTGCGCACGCACATTGCCCGCGCAGTCAGCCGGCAAGAGCGCATCGCCGTCGCGGCGGTGCGTCAGCGTCTGCGCAGTTACCCGGTGTCCGGGGGAGCCACGAGTGGCAAGTTGTGGTTTGGTCTCAACGCGATCGAGTCCAGCCGGATTGGGCGAGCACGGCAGTCCGGTAGCGGCGTGTCGGTGGCCGGGCGGCGGTATCAAGGGGCCTTCCTCAAGAAGGTTTATGGCAACAAACCCGACATCTGGATCCGCACTGCGAGCAAGCACTTCAACGCAGACGACTATCCCGATAGCACGGTGTCGTCGGCCGCCGGTGCCAGCTCGGGATGGGTCGTGGAAAACGGCGATCGCTTTCCACTGGCCAAGGCCAAGGTGTCACTGGAGCAAGCCCGCCCGCACTTCGACACCTGGGTCAAACGGGCCGACGCGCGTCTGCTGGAGATCCTGCAACAAGAGCTCAACTTTGAGCTGCAGAAATACCTCAAGGGGACGGCCCATGTCTGACGAGCCTTTTAGCCTGGACCAGCTATATCAGGCCATCGAGCAGCACCTGGTGAGCAATCTGTCCGGCATCAAAGCGGTAACGGCTTGGCCCAACATCAAGGACCGCATCGCGTTGCCGGCGGTGTTCATTGAAATGGCGGAGATGGAACCGGGGGTTGATATCGGTACCGGTGAGACCAGCCTGATTTGCCGGTTCGAAGCACGGATCATCGTTGATCCTATCCGCCCGAAGCATTGCCAGCAGGCCGCGCACTTGGCAGCGCAGTTGGCCGTGTTACTCCGCCTGCAAACCTGGGGCTTGGCGGTAGAGCCCGCTGAGTTCGTTCAGGCCACACAAGATTGGACCAAGCCGGAGCTCGACGGTTATGTGGTCTGGCTCGTTGAGTGGACTCACCAGATTTACTTGGGCGCTGAGGAATGGCCGTGGCCGGATGAGCTACCGGGCTCGCTGGTGATCAATGTCGAGCCAGGTGACGGCCCGGTTCATCCGGAGGATCTGTGAGTTACGCCAGTGCGGAACACGACCGCATGATTGCCGCAATGCTGATGCCGTGCGTGGTGGTCGGCGTGGATCTGGCTGCGGCGATGGTTCGTGTCTCCAATGGCGAATGGACCAGCGCCTGGGTGCGCTGGCACAGCCTCGCAGCCGGTAAGGCGCGGCATTGGCGGGCGCCGAGCCTCGGCGAGCAAGGGGTGTTGTTCAACCCCAGCGGACAGGCTGGCATAGGCACCTTTATGCCGGGGCTGTACGGCAATGCCGGCGCCCAGCCGGACAACCGCGACCATGTTGAAGTCTGGCGCTTTGACGATGGGGGCTCGCTGATCTACGACTGGCAGGCCAAGACCTACACCATCACGCTGCCCACCGGGACAATGACGATCAAGGTCGGCAGCACCGAAGTCGCCGTGACGGATGACGCCGTGACGGTGAAGGTTGGCGGCACCGAGGCCGCGCTAACGCCCGATTCGATGACGGTTAAATCGGCCGCCATCAAGTTGGTCGCAGCGGTGGAAATCGACGGCACGTTACACGTAACGCAGGACATCACCGGCAGCGCCTCGATCCTCGCTGCTGGATCCAGCGACAACCATCACACGCACTAATCAATAAACCCATTCATCCCGCCCAGTGCGGGCTTTTTTATGCCAGGAGAAAACATGGCCAAGACCACCGAACAGTCAGCTGCCGATCAGTCGCGGGCGGATCTGCTGCTGACCTTTCGCGACAAGGTGTACACGTCGCGCACTCTGATCATTCCTGGCAGCGATCGCACGCTGTCGGTGGCCAAGGGGTGTGTCGAGGTGTCCGTTTCCGATGAGCAGGCCGTCGCGTACCTGAAGGCCCATCCCGAGATTGAACCACTGAAGGAGTGATGTAGATGATCGGAATGGATCGCCATACCGGCCAGCCCATTTCCGGCATCGAGCATCTGCGCCAGTCCATGGGTGACGTCCTGGGCACGTCACTGGGCAGCCGCCGGCACCGGCCGGAGTACGGCAGCAAGGTCCGCTCCTACGTGGACTTGCCCGTCAATGAGGGATGGAAAAGCTCCGTGCAAGCGGAAGCCATTCGTGCCCTGGAACGCTGGGAGCCGCGGCTGAAACTGCAGCGCGTGCGCGTGCTGTCGGTGCTGAGCGGGCAAATCAATCTGAGCATTGCCGGCGACTACCTCGGTGACAGCTTTCTTGTGGAGGTCAGCGTATGAGTCTGCTGGATCTGTCGGCCCTGCCAGCGCCGGATGTGCTGGAGCCTCTGGACTTTGAGACCACCTATGAGGAAGGGCTGGGCGTCTTTCGCGGCTACATGGGTGACAACTGGACCGCGACGCTGGAAAGCGATCCGGTCACCAAGGTGATCGAGGTCGGGGCTTACATCAAGGTCGGGAACCGCGCCCGGGTCAACGACGGCGCCAAGGCGCTGTTACTGGCCCATGCCATTGGCAGCGACCTCGACCAGTTGGGGGCTAATTACAATCTGAAGCGCCTGGTGATTCAGGCCGAGGATCTGACAGCGGTGCCGCCGGTACCGGAAATCAAGGAAAAGGATGATCCGTTTCGCGAGCGCATCCAGTTGGCCTTTGAGGGGTTGACCACGGCCGGCCCGCGTAATAGCTACATCCTGCATGCGCGTAATGCGTCGGGCCTGGTGGCGGATGCCACGGCGGAAAGCCCGGCGCCGTGTTGCGTCACGGTAACGGTGCTGAGTTCGGAAGGGGAAGGCGAGGCCGGCCCTGAGCTGTTGGCCATCGTGGACACGGCGCTGAATGATGAAGATGTGCGGCCGTTGACCGACTGGGTGACGGTGCAGCGCGCGGAGATTATCCGTTACCGCATCGATGCCATTTTGCACATGAGCAGCGCCGGGCCTGAAGGGGATGCCAGTTTGGCCGAGGCCATCAAGAGACTGGCAGCCTGGATCAACCCGCGCAAGCGGTTGGGGGTTGAGGTGGCGCGGTCGGCGATTGACGCTCAGTTGCACGTTGCCGGCGTTTCCCGGGTCGAGTTGCCCGGCTGGGTCGATCTGGCTCCGACCAAGGCGCAGGCGGCCTGGTGCTTCGATTACAACGTCACGATGGCGGGGGCGACATGAGAAGCCTGCTACCCAGCAATAGCACGCAACTGGAGCGCGCCCTGGAGGCGACGTTTTACGAGCGCACGATTGTCCCGCTACGCACGCTCTACAACGCCGATACCTGCCCGGTGCATCTGCTGCCCCATCTGGCATGGGCGTGGTCAGTCGATCGCTGGGACTACCGTTGGCCCGAAGCGACCAAGCGCGCCGCCATCAAGGCGTCGTATTACATCCATGCCCACAAGGGGACCATCGGCGCCTTGCGCCGTGTGGTCGAACCCTTGGGCTACCTGATCGAAATCGTCGAGTGGTTCAAGACGGTGCCTAAAGGCGAGCCGGGCACCTTCGCGCTGAAGGTCGGCGTTCTGGACACCGGGATCACCGAAGAAATGTATCAGGAGCTGGAGCGCCTGATCGACGACGCCAAGCCGGTCACCCGGCACCTGACCGGGTTGGCGATCAGCCTCGAAACCCAAGGCGATTTGAATATCGCCGTATCCCTCTACGAAGGCGACGAAATCGACGTTTACCCGCCGGTGATGCGTGACATCGAGGTCACGGGCCGCTTCGGCGTGGTCGGGCGCGAACACTCCATAGATACCCTGGACGTTTACCATGATTGATGCGAACTCGCAGTTTTTCGCCATCCTCACGAACGTGGGCATGGCCAAACAGGCGAACGCCGACGCGCTCGGCATTCCCTGGAAGATCACCGAAATGGGGGTGGGTGATGCCAACAACACCGACCCGATCCCCAATGCCTCGCAAACAACGCTGATCAACGAATGGCGGCGCCGGCCACTGAATCAGCTCAAGATCGACCCGATTAACCCGGCGGTGCTGATCGCAGAGCAGGTTATCCCGGCGGATGAGGGCGGTAAGTGGATTCGCGAAATCGGCCTGTACGACGCGGACGGGGATCTGGTGGCGGTGGCTAACTGCGCGCCGAGCTTCAAGCCGTTGCTGTCGCAGGGCTCGGGTCGCACGCAAATCGTGCGCATGAACTTCATTGTCACCAGCACCGGCAACATCACGCTCAAGATCGATCCGGCGATTGTCCTGGCCTCGCGGGCCTACGTCGACGCGGCCATTCTGGAGGTGCTGCCGAAGAACAAGACCTCCGGCGAGTGGACTCGGGTCAAGACCAACGATCGGGGGATTGTGGTGTCGGGTGACAACCCAAACACGCTGGCGGGCATGGGGATCACGGACAGTTACACCAAGGCTCAAGTCGAGGCGATGATTGCCCAGGCCTCGGCGTTGCCGGTGGGGGCCACCGTGGCGTTTCCACTGGACAAGGTCGCTCCCGGGTTTCTTGAGCTGGATGGCAGCGTCAAGAGCATTGCGGCCTATCCGGATCTGGCGGCGTTCCTAGGTACGGCCTTCAACAAGGGCGATGAGGGGGCCGGCAACTTCCGCCTGCCGGAATCACGCGGCGAGTTCCTGCGTGGCTGGGATCATGGGCGCGGGGTTGATGCAGGTCGCGCAATTGGCACTTATCAGAAAGGTTCGTTGCTTTACGGTAATGATGATACTGGTGCCGAGGTTCACGGGCTCAATAATATCAATGCTAATCGTGTTGGCTTGGGCTGGGATCTTCCGGCGATGGCTGACTATTCTGGGAGCAGCGCGTACACGGCAAGCGGAGTTCAAATTCCCGGCTCCTCGCTGTTTTCTCAAGCGCACTATGGTGTGTCGCGCCCGCGCAACTTGGCGGTGATGTGGTGCATCAAGGCCTGGAACGCGCCGATCAATCAGGGAAACATCGACATTCAGGCGCTCGCGGCGCTGGCGACGCAGGCCACGGAAGCAAAGCTGGGCACGGCCAAGATTGCCACGCAGGCGCTGACCGATGCCGGCGTGGATGACGCCACGATCGTGACCCCGAAAAAGCTCCGCTGGGGGTTTCAAATCCTCAAGGCCACCAATGGCTATATCGTGTTCCCGTCGTGGCTGGGCGGCCTGGTTATTCAATGGGGGATCTTCACCGGGAATGGCGGGAATGATCTTTCCGTTCCTTACTCGATCCAGTTTCCCAATGCCGTGTTCACGGTGCAGGCCACTCTGCAATACACGCCGTCTGCGGCAATGAATGGCTATGTCGATGTGTCGCAGGGCGTGAGTAAGACCGCCTTTTGGGCAAAGCACTCGTTTTCGGGCCCTACCGCAATCAACTGGCTGGCAATCGGTCACTAAGGTAAATCTATGAAATACGCAGTGTTTAACGATGACTCGACCTTGCAAACTTGTCTGATTGAAGGGGTTCATCCAATCCCCGTGTCGGCGCTAAAAATCGACGACAGCCTGTTTATCAGGCTGACCCAGGAGACGGATGGGGTTTGGCGTCTGGTCGACGGTGAGGTGGTCAAGCAGGCGCTGCCGGAAGCCGTGCCGGACTATGCGCAGTTGGTCGCCGTTGAGCGCTTCCGGCGCGAGGCTGCCGGCGTAGCTGTTGCAGGCCTGCAAATCGAGACGACCCGCGAAAGCGCAGGGTTGGTCTATGGCGCCGGGCTCTCGGCGCTCCTCGATCCCGAATACCGCTGCAACTTCAAGACGGTGACTGGCTTTGTCGAGATCGGATCTGCGCAAATCATTGCGATTGCCAAGGCGGTTCGGGCGCACGTCCAGGCCTGCTTTGACCGCGAGCTGACATTGCTGCGCGCGATTGAGGCGGGCGAGTATCACGACGACATGCTGTCAGAAGGTTGGCCGGATTCATCGCCGCCTGACCCTGTAGAGCTGCAATAGACGCCCCGCACTGACGGGGCGTTTTCTTTTCCGTTACGCGTAACACGAACACCCTCACAGCCTCGCTTATGCGGGGCTTTTTCGTTTCTGGAGATTGACCCTTATGAGTGGTTTTTTTCACGGCGTTACGACCACGCTGATCGACACCGGCGCGCGCACCATCTCGCTGCCGTCGTCCTCGATCATCGGTCTTTGCGACACGTTCACCCCGGGCGTTCTTGGCGGCGGCACGGCCAAGGCCGGCGAGCTGAAGCTGATCACCTCCGAACGCGAAGCCATCGCGGCGTTCGGCGCGGGTTCGGCCATCGCCAAAGCGGCGGCTGCGATCTACGTACGGGCCAAGGCGGTGATCGTCGCTGTCGGCGTGCCCAAGCTCGAAGACGCCGCGCTGCAAACGTCCGCCATCATTGGTGGCGTTCTTGCCGATGGCCAGCGTACCGGTCTTCAGGCGCTGCTGGACGGCAAGAGCAAGCACAACGCCCAGCCCAAACTGTTGATTGCCCCGGGGCATTCGGCGACGCAGGCCGTGGCCACCGCCATGGATGCCCTGGCCGGTAAGTTGCGCGCGATCGCCATCATCGACGGGCCGAATACCACCGATGAGGCCGCCATGGCCTACGCCTTGAACTTCGGCAGCAAGCGGCTGTTTCTGGTCGATCCGGGCGTGCAGTTCTGGGACACGATCGAAAGCGCGACGGTCGATGCGCCGGGCTCGGCGTGGACGGCAGGTCTGTTTGCCTGGACCGATGCCGAATACGGCTACTGGGCGTCGCCGTCGAACAAGGAGTTTGTCGGCATCACCGGCACGAGCCGGCCGGTCGAGTACCTGGACGGCGACGCCACCTGCCGGGCCAACCTGCTCAATAACGCGAACATCACCACGATCATTCGTGACGGCGGTTTCCGTCTGTGGGGCAACCGCACGCTGTCCAGCGATCCGAAATGGGCGTTCGTCACTCGCGTGCGGACTTGCGACATCCTCATGGATGCGGTCCAGGCCGGGCACAAGTGGGCGGTCGACCGCTCGATCACCAAGACCTATGTCAAGGACGTGACCGAAGGTCTTCAGGCGTTCATGCGTGACGAGAAGAACCGTGGCGCGGTGATCAATTTCGAAGTCTACGCGGACGACGAAATGAGCACGGCCAGCCAAATCATGCAGGGCAAAGTCTACTGGCGCATTCGTTTCACCGACGTGCCGCCGGCGGAAAACCCGAATTTCCTCTTCGAAGTCACCGATCAATGGGCGACCGAAGTTCTTGAAGCAGCCTAAGGGGGCCGTTCGATGATTCCTCAAGTTCTCTCCAACTGTAACGCGTTCGTCGACGGCATCAGCTTCGCCGGCGACGTGCCGACCCTGTCGCTGCCCAAGCTGACCCAAAAGACCGACGACTACCAGGGCGGCGGCATGTTGTCGCCGGTCGAAATCGCCACGGGCCTGGAAAAGCTGGAAGCGGCGTTTACCACCAACGGCGTGCGCCGCGAGGCGCTGAAGTACTTCGGCCTGGCCGATCAGACCGCTTGCAACATCGTGTTCCGTGGTGCCTTCAAAGGCCTGAAGGGTGCGGTCACACCGGTCATTGTGACCATGCGCGGCGGCATCAAAGAGGTCGACATGGGCGACTGGAAACCGGCCGACAAGGCTGAAATCAAGCACGCGATCAAGCTCGTTTACTACAAGCTGGAGGTCGACGGCCGGGTCATGTACGAGATCGATCCGCTCAACATGGTGATGGTGGTCGATGGTGTCGACCAAGCTGCCGCCGAACGCTCGGCCCTCGGCCTCTAAGGACAGAAGCACATGACTCAAGTAACCCAGGACCAAGAACTGCCGAGCTGGCTGAAGCTGAGCGATGAGGGCGTGACCGTAACGCTCAAATACAAAACCCTAATCAGCGGTGTCCTGACGGACAAGCTGATGATGCGTGCGCCCAGCGTCATGGATTGGCGCGCCTCAAAGGTGGCGGGCAATGGCGACTATGAAAAACAGGAGTTGTCCCTGTTCAGCAGTTTGCTGGGGCTCACTGAGGCGGAATTGTTGAGCCTGAAATACAAGGACTATCAGCGCCTGTCGGCGGGCTATTTTCGCCTGGTCGAAGAAGACGACGTTTAACGCGACCACCCTGAAAATGGCGGCCCAGCGCTTGGCGAAAGAGACTGGTTTCTCTGCCGCCGAGATTACGGCCATGCCCTTTTCAGAGATGGTTTGGTGGCTCACGGATTGAGCCGCTGTTTGATCGACCCGACGTATAGGGCAAGTACATGGCGAACAAACTCGCGCTCGGCCTGGTCATTGGCGGGGCGGTCAGCTCTACCGTGGGTTCCGCGTTCAAGGATGTCACCAGTCGCATCAAGCGCCTGGAGGCTGAAGGCAAAAAAGCCCGGGTGCTGGAAAAGACCATTGGCGACACCATGCGGTTGCGCGATGAATGGCGCAAGGCACACATGGCGGGCGAGAAGGGCGCCGGTGCGCTGCTGAAGCAGCTGGAAAGCAATCTCAGCAGCCTGAAGAAGCAAGGCGTTGAAGTCCGCAATCTGGCCAAGGCTTACAGCACCATGGGGCAGGCGGCCGCCAAGGCCGAGCTGAAAGCCAAGGGTCACCAGCAGATCGATGAGGGCAAGCAGCGGCTGAGAAGCAGTGTCGGCCAGGCGGTCGCCGGCACGGCCGCGCTGGCGCTCCCGGCGAAGATCAGTGCGGACTATGGCGCGATCATTCGTGACATTGCGATCAAGTCGAACATTGCCAACAAGCCCGAAGAAGCGAAGCTGTCCCAGACGGTGATCGACACGTCTCGCGACACCGGCATGGCGCGTAATCAGGTGGCCGAGGTGGTCAACGCGCTGGTGGGGGCCGGCATGGAGCTGGACAAGGCCCTGCAATATGCCCCAACGGCGGCCAAGTTCGCCGTGGGCCAAGGCTCGGATGGCGGCGAAACGGCGCGCATGATCAACGCCCTGGGGCAGAACGCCAAAATCACCGATCCGGCCATGATGCAAAAGGCGCTGGAGGCGATCGCCTACCAAGGACAAGCGGGCAGCTTCGAGGCGGCCGACATGGCGCGCTGGTTCCCTGAGCTGCTGGCCGGCATGGGCAAGCTGGGCATCACTGGGATGGATTCGGTGACGCAGCTGGGCGCGATGCTTCAGGTGCAAATGAAGACCGCCGGCGGCTCGGATGAGGCGGCGAACAACCTCAAGAACTGGATGGAAAAAATCGGTTCGGGCGACACGGTCGAGGCCTACAAAAAGGCCGGGATCGATTATCAGGGGTCGATGAACACCGGCCTGCAGAACGGCAAGTCCACGTTGGAATCCAGCTTTGAGCTGGCGCAAAAATACATCGCGGCGACCGATCCGAAGAAGGCCGCCGCTATGGCGGAAGCCACGGCCAAGATCAGCAAGGAGACCGATCCGGAAAAAGCCAAGGCCATGATTGCCTCCCTGGAGCAGGCCTTGCGCACCGGCGATCTGTTCGCCGACATGCAGGTCAAGGGCGCCTTGACCGCATACATGCAGTACAAGGATCTGTATGCGAAGTTAAAAAGCGAGTCGGCCAGCGCCACGGGGATTCTGGATAAGAACCTTGAGGAGCGCCGACAGTCCTCCGCGCAGAAACAGGCGGAAATGGTCCAGGGTATCGACGACGCTATGCGTGGCATCGGTGATGCCTTTCGGCCGGTGACTGACGCAGTGGTCGACGGGGTGACCTCCGTCACGCAAGGCCTCGCCAAACTGTCCGACGAATCGCCCCGGCTGGTGACGGGCATCGGCGCGGCCGTCGCGGCCGTGATCGGCTTTCAGACCGCCATGAGCGGCTTCAAGATTGCCAAGGGGCTGATGAACATCGGGCGTGGCTCGCTGATGGGCAATCCCAATATCCCGCAAAAGGTAATCGTCACCAACATGCCAACCACTGGTGCCGGCGGGCTGGATGGTGGCGACTTCGATGCCGGTGGCGAAGGCAAAAGAGGCAAGGCGGGCGGCAGGGGCGGTGGCGTTCGTGGTGGGGGTGGTGTCGATGCTGTGGTCAAAGGTACGGCGGTGGTTGCGGTGGCTGAAGCCGGTTTTAAGGCGTGGGATACCTACCAGAATGCCGAGACGCAGGACGAGAAGGCCGAAGGCTATGGCGCGGCGGCGGGTGGTCTGGCCGGTACGCTCGCCGGTGCTGCTGCCGGTTCGGCGATTGGTTCGGCTGTTCCGATCATTGGGAATCTCGTGGGTGCCGTGATCGGTGGCTACCTGGGCAGCATGGGCGGTGATGCCCTAGGCGGTGTACTCGGCAAGTCGGTGTTTGGCGCTGACGAGACGCTGAAGACCATGCCCGCGGCCGGGCCGCTGATGATGGCTAACGCCGGCAAGAACATCCCGCCGGTGATGGGCGACATTGCCAAATCGTTCGCCGCGCCAGTGCCGGGGTCGCTGGTGATGGCCAACGCCGGCGAGGTGGTACCGGGCGGGCCAGCCCCCGCTGCGCGTACGTCTAACGCTGCCGAAAGGCAGCCGGGAGATGCCGCGCGCTCCATGATGTTGCCACCGGCCAATGCTGATGCCAGTGCGGGGCCGCTGGCCAAGGTCCTGGTGCCGGCCGCGAAGCCGGAGCCCGCCAAGATCGAATCCAAGGTGGACATTCAGGCGCCGTTTTCGATGGTGGTTAACGGTGACGTGAAAGACGGTGCGGCGCTGTATGCGCAACTCAAACCATTCCTCGATCAGCATCAGCGCGACCTCGCCAAGCAACTGGAGAGCCGCAAGCTCTACGACGAACCGCACGTTTAATCAGGAGGACTCATGGAAGCATTGGGTCAATTACAGTCGGGGCTGAAGTACCTGGCCTCGGCCGGGGAAACGGGCCGGCGCAGCCTCGACGGCATGCTGGGCCCGGTGAACGGCGCGATCGGGGAAATCACCGGCGCGGCGTCCGAGCTGGAAGGGCTGCCCTTTGTCGGTCCCGCGATGGGGGCCAAGCTTCAGCGCGTCATGCGCGGGGTGAATGCGGCGCAGGCCAAGGTCGGGCAGGTGGTGGCCACGTACAACACGGCCACCCGGGCGCTGTCGCAAATTGACGAGCGCATGGGGGTACTGAAGGAACAGGTGGGCAAGGCGGCGACAGCGATCAATAAGATCGCCGGCAAGGCCAGCCCGGCGCTGGCCAACATCGTGCCCACCGGGGCCTTTGCCACGGACTCGACGCCGGCATCGGAAGCGGTGAAGCCGTTCCCGCACTTGCTGATCATCCAGCCCCAAGACCCCAAGGCGCCGCCGTATTTTTTCAACCTCGACACGGCGGCCTTTGACGAGTTGCGCCGCTCGACCGAATTCCGCTGGGCCTCGCAGGAGCGTCTGTCGCGCCGCCCGGCGCAGCAAGCCGTGGGCATGGGCGACGAGAAAATCACGCTCAAAGGTGCGATCTTTCCGGGGTTCAAGGGCGGCCTGAAGCAGCTCGACACCTTACGCGCGATCGGCGCCAGGCTTGAACCGTTGAGCCTGGTGACGGGCTATGGCGACGTACTGGGGAGCTGGTGCCTCAAGAGCATTGAGGAAGAACAGAGCGCGCTGATGCAGGGCGGCATCCCGCGCAAACAAGGGTTCACACTGGAGTTTGTGCGCTATGGCGACGACATGCAGAACGTCTGACGGGGATCTGTTGGACACCATCTGTCACAACTACTACGGCCATCTGGTCGGCAGTGTCGAGGCGGTACTCGATGCCAATCAGGGTTTGGCTGACGAGCCTCAACCCTATCGCGCCGGGGTAGTTATCACGCTGCCGGATCTGCTGGCCCCTGCTACGGAGCAGGTAACGCTATGGGATTGATGGTCTACACTCGTGTCGTTCATCACTTCAAATTCCTTACTTTCTTGCCCGCCTTGTGCGGGTATTTTTTTGGAAAAAATTCATGACGCCCATCTTTCGTATCGTGGCGGATGGTACCGATGTCACGAGCCTGATTAACGATCGGCTGTTGCAGCTCAGCACCACGGACAAGCCCGGCATGGAGTCGGATGAGTTCGAATTGCGTATTGACGATCGCGACGGGCTGGTGACGCTACCCCGTAAGGGCATCGGTATCGAGATCTACCTGGGCTATGCCGAGACGAGCCTGGCGCGCTTGGGGCGCTATGTGGTGGACGAGGTCTCGGTATCCGGTCCGCCGGATGTGATCGTGATCAAGGGCAAGGCCAGCGACATGCGCGGCAGCGGCAAGACCATCCGCAGCGGTAGCTGGGAGAACGTGCCGCTGTCCAAGATCGTCAGCGATGTCGCCACGCGTAACGGCTGGCAGCCGGTGTGCCCGGTCACGACGAAGGTCGCCCGGGCGGACCAGCTCAGCGAATCCGACTTTAACTTCATCACCCGACTGGCCAAGCAATACGACTGTACCGCCAAGGTGGGCGACGGGAAGCTGTTGGTGATGCCCCGCCAAGGTGGCCAGACGGCCAGCGGCAGGGCGTTCGGGGTGGTCACTCTGACCCGCAGTGAGGTCAGTCGCTGGCAGTTTCGCTTTGGCGATCGCAGTGCGCATAAGGCGGTGGCCACCAAGCACCAAGACAAGAAGACCGGAAAGCTCGCGGTCGTCTCCCTGGACAATGACGACGTGCCGGACGGCCTGCCGGCGGTGCATACCGATCGGCATATTCACCCGAACAAGACCGCCGCGGAATCGGCGGCCAAGGCGCGCTTGGCGGCATTCAACCGTTCGAGCGCGGATGTTCGCTTTGAAATGCCCGGCCGCACGGACCTGTTTGCCGAGCGGTCCATCAGTGCCCAGGGTTTCAAGGTCGGGCTCGATGGCGAATACCTGATTGATTCGGTCGAGCAGGTCTACACCCAAGCCGGTTGGTCGACCACCGTCGAATGCAACGGTTGCAAGAACGGCAGGGCCAAGGCCAAGGGCAGGAAAAAGAAGAAGGAGGCGAAGCCGGTCAAAGTCGTGTCCCTGAAGTAACGCCAAAACGAATCCATAGCCGCCGAGTGCGGTTTTTTTATGCCTGGAGTTTGTATGTCCTTAACCGAGAAACAGCTGCAACTCATCATGCCGAACGCCCGCCGCCAAGCGGGCGTTTTTGTATCCGCCCTAAACACCGCCATGGCCCACCGGCAAATCAACACACCGAAGCGGCAGGCCGCATTCCTGGCCCAAGTCGGTCACGAGTCTGGCCAACTGCAGTACGTCCGTGAGTTGGGCGGCGACCAGTACCTGAGCAAGTACGACACCGGCAATCTGGCGGCGAAGCTGGGCAATACGCCAGAGCCGGATGGTGACGGCCAGCGCTATCGCGGTCGTGGCCTGATCCAGGTGACCGGCCGCAACAACTACCTGCGCTGCAGCTTGGCATTGTTCGGTGACGAGCGATTGCTGCGCACCCCGGAGTTGCTCGAGCTACCGCAATGGGCTGCCGAGTCGGCCGCCTGGTTCTGGTGGGTGCGCGAGCTGAACGCCCTGGCGGATCGGGATAAGTTTGAGGCGCTCACCCGCAAGATTAACGGCGGCCTCAATGGCCTGGCGGATCGGCTGCAAATGTGGGAGCGGGCGAGGGCGGTGCTATGCGTCTCGTCGACCTGATCCCGGCGCCGTGTCGGCAGCTGGCTATCGGCGTGCTGCTGGCTGCTTTGGCCGGCGGTTCCGCCATGGCGAGCTGGCAGGTTCAGGACTGGCGTTACGGCCGACAGCTTGAGCAACAAGCCCGCCTGCAGGCGGAAAGTCTCAATCAACTGACTCTGGCCGCTGCATCTCAGCAACAAGCCGAGCAGGACAAACGCCTGGCCCTGGAGCAGCGGCTTTCAGCCAGTGAACAAACCCATTACCGAGCCCTGAGCGATGCCCAACGTGATCAAGGTCGCCTGCGCGACCGCCTTGCCACTGCTGATCTGCGCCTGTCAGTCCTACTCGATGCCACTGATGCCGCCAGTAGCCGCACAGTGTCAGCCGCCTCCGCAACCGGCGGCATGGTTCATGGCGCCACAAGAGCCCAACTTGACCCGGCGCATGCTCAACGAATTATCGGCATCACCGATGCCGGCGATCGAGGATTGATCGCGTTGGCGGCCTGTCAGGCCTATGCCAAAGGAGTCTCAGCACCGAAGTGAAAAAGAGCGACCGGAGTGGATGCGTCAACATCCAACCCGGTCGCCGTCCCTGCAGATGGTCCCTGCAAGTCCAGCCAAGGCTCTTACTCCGTGCACGAAGCGCGGCGAGCCTAGCACCTGTTTATCCATACAGTAAAGGTCTTGCTCTCTATGTCTACACCCATCATCCCTTGGATGGGCGGCAAACGCCGCCTGGCCGACCGCCTCATTCCGCTCTTCCCACCGCACGAATGCTACGTCGAAGTCTTTGCCGGCGGTGCCGCGCTGTACTTCATGCGGCCTCAAGCCGCGCCGGTTGAAGTCCTCAACGACATCAACGGCGACCTGGTGACGCTGTACCGCGTTGTGCAGAACCACCTGGAAGAATTCGTGCGCCAGTTCAAATGGGCGCTCAGCTCGCGCCAGGTGTTCGAGTGGCAGAAGATGACCCGCCCGGAAACCCTCACCGACATCCAGCGCGCCGCCCGGTTCTTCTACCTGCAGCACCATGCCTTCGCCGGCAAGGTCACCGGGCAGACGTTCGGTACCGCCACGACCGGGCCGGCCATCAACCTGTTGCGGATCGAGGAAAACCTCTCGGCCGCCTGGCAACGGCTGTCCGGCACCTACGTCGAAAACCTGCCCTGGCTCGAATGCGCTGAGCGCTACGATCGCGCCCACACCTTCCATTACATGGACCCGCCTTACTGGCAGACCGCGGGCTATGGTGTGGACTTTCCGTTCGAGAACTACGAGCGCATGGCCGACTTCATGCGCCGTTGTAAAGGCAAGGTAATGGTCAGCATCAATGACCACCCGGACATCCGGCGGGTGTTCCAGGGGTTTCATTTCGAAACGCTGGACATCCGCTACAGCAACACCAACCAACGTCAGGGGAGGGCCGAGGTGAGCGGCGAGCTGGTGATCATGAACTGGGAGCCGGCAGCACTGGGCGCGCTGTTTTAGCGGTGCTCGTGTTGCGATGTGTTGGATCAGGGTGTCGCTTGGTACGCGGCTAGAGGCATGGGACTTTGTCGCGGGTATGAATCGCTCAATAACAGCCATCACGAACGTCGGCGATAAACCGCAACGTGTCAGCCTTGCGATCGGCAGAGCAGTCAGCTCGCTTCACCAGTGATTCACAGTAGCCATAGTCATCATCAATCAAGATGCGCAATAGGCTCACGCACAACAGGACCTCATCGTCGTAGTTGGTCTGCAGCGTATGATACTGCGCCTTCAGTTCGTCAATGCGCGCCTGCAGCTGCTGGCATGTTTGTTCGGCCTGGTTCATGGCTAGGGCTTTTCGTTATTTAAGCTTAATTAGCCTAGTCCAGCGGCTGGCGGAGCGGGGGGGCTTTCGTTCGATTCGTTACGGGTATTGGTGCCGATCCGACTTAGCCTCTACCCGGTGCCCCTAAGGTTGCGTTTCACTAGATGAGTACGTCCGGCCCCAATACGCAGAGGGGGAAGCCCGCTAGAGAATCACTTAGGAGTCAACACCACAGCCAGGTACCAAGCCAGCATGGCAGATAGCTGTTCTCTCAGATACGATTAGAATTTAAACGTAGCCTTGAGGTGCATGAAATATGAGTTTTTCTCTAGCTGAAAATCCTGAGCTTATCCTGGGAGCGGTGCTGCTGGTATGCGTCGTTTTCGTGTTTAGTTTCAAATTCGTTAGAAAGCGAAACGTAAATGTCAAAGCGAATAACGGCTCGGCTGCGGTTAATGGAAAGAATACTGGTGGTATCACAATTAATCATAATAAAGAGAAATAATAGTGATTATTAGGGATTTTCTCAAGCGCTTGACAGGGAAAGTAGTCGCAACAAGTGTTGTAGCGAAAAACACAAGTGTTGCGATTAATGGTCCTAATAGTGGCCCAGTCACGATAAATGATCTGGATACTATCGTTGAGGCAGTCTCTAAAACCAGTGCAGCGCAGTATGCAGTAATAACTCAAGGTGTGGATGGGGACCTACATACTGAGTTTGATAGGCAGGTGAATGAATATAGAGATAAGATGAATTCTGGCGCAGTTAAAGTCGCTCTGGATTTATTTGAAAAGCTCTTGGATAATCAAGAAAATAAGCTTAGTGATGTTCTGATTTTTCGTATCAAAGCTAACATTGCACTCTGCCATTATCAATTGGGTAACGTGGCGTGTGCGCCAGGTCTGCTCCTTGAAGCTTGTACCTATGCTCCAGAAGACCGAAGGGCCATAGCCAATAAAGTCTTAGCATATGTGTTGCAAGATGATTGCGACAAAGCGTTGACGTTCGGAAATCAGAAAATTCTGGAGGACCCCAATAACGAGTTATTAGCCGGATTTCTATTGCAGGCGATTCGAATAAAATATCAAAGTGAGGGCGGGTTCTACGATCCATTTGACAAATTCTCTGAGCGGGTTCAGCTCAATCGAACCGTTCGAATAGCGCACATACACCTCTTGGCTTCTCAGCGCGTTGAGGGGTGGCGGATGATGGCGAAAAAATTCCTTGAAGAATACCCGGATGACGCACAGGCAAAAAACCTTATAGCCATCGGAATCCTTCATCATTATGTAGATCACCGCCAAAGTGCAAACGGTTTCACGTTCACCAATGAAGAAGTTGATGAGCTAAAGCTAGCTGCTGAATATATTGGCCTGGAATGGCAGGCGTTTAAGTCAAGTGATGGTGTTGCTCATAACGGAGATATTCTAAATATTCAGAATCTCTTGATTCTGTATAAACTAACTAACGATGTGGATGCACTTGTACGAGAGTGTGCCTATGTGCTTGCACATCTGTCAGGCGATCAGGATGTTATTGAAGCAACCGCGCGAAGCTTGATTGATATAAATGAAGTAGAACTGTTTGATCAGGCTGTGCAGAAAGTCGCTAACCCAACAAGCGCGAAAAAGCTCAAATTTCTGAATATGGTAGCAAGGAAAGACTGGGAAGGGCTCAGCAAGTTTCAAGACTATAGCTTTGCAAAGTTCGACGATCAGTTTGCCATCCACGCTAAAGTGGTCGTGTACATAGCTCGCGCGTTCGCAGGACAAGCGCGTGGAAAAGAACAACTAGAACAGTTGCTGGCCAGCTCTGAATTGGATAGCCGAGGTCGGTTGTTATTGTTTGAGTTCGCTGCTACAAGCAAACTCAACTCTATCGCCAGAATGGCTCATGCCTATGGACACGACCGAGTCAGCGAGCGCTCCGAGGTAATCGAATTTCTTCACTATATGAAGCTTGTCCGCTTTTTGATGTTATGGCGAGAAATTGTAGTGAGGCTCGAGTTTCATCCGGCGGCTCATGAAAATTATGAGCTGAAGCACATGCTTGCCCTCGGTTTTCTGAACGAGTATCCGATAAGAGCCGAGGCGGTCGATTTTTTTGAAAAATACGTAGTTCCCAATCCTGAAGGATTCGAACTGTTAGCCGGTTGTTTTTACTTTAAGCGAAATGATTTTTCGCGAGCTGTACCCTTGGTTGAAAAGTACTTGGAAAATGGAGGGGGCGATCTGTTCGCCTTCATCGTATTATGCGATATTGCTAAGTTAAGCAATGATAATGTTGCTTTAATTAAACTATTCGATAACTATGATCCTGAGTCATTAGAAGGTACCCCCGAGCAACGCATTCACGTTGCGAGGATTCGAGCTTCGATCGGCGATGGGGTTAAAGCTCTTGCGGAAGGCTATAAGTTAGTAATTGACAACCCCAATTCGGCAGCGGTTGCGCTAGGCTATTTCAGTATATTCCTTACCGCGGAGAAAGCTGAAATTTTAGACAGCACAACGGTTGTCAGCAACGATTGCCACTACCGGCTAGTATCTTCCGATGGGGAAGTAATCGAAAGAAAGGTCGAGGCTAATACCGAAGATCTCTTAGCGCTTTCTCCTGAAAAGGTTGATTTGTACACTAGGCGAGTCTGGGGGTACGGAATTGGATACGAATTCACGCAGGAAAAATTGCAGGGTACTGTAGTGTGGAGGTTGGATGAGGTCAAGCATCACTACCTGCATGCATTTCATCAAATTTGTAACAACTATGAAAGTCAATTTCCAGATGCGGGAGGGTTGTGGGCTTTAAAGGTTGACAAAGATGATCTTCAACCGCTTCTTAATTTTATGCAGAGTCAGATGGATCGGGATGAGACGCTATTAGGAGAGATTTTCGAGAAGCATATGCCTTTTGAAGTTGCTTCAGGCCTAAGTAAAAAGAACATCTTCGATCTTTACGATCTGGTCCGAGCAAAGGGGGGAGTGATCAGTACCTGCGTGGGTACAAAGGATGAAAGATTGAATTCGATGCAGTTGGTGGAGAGTTACCAAGGTAGGCCGGCAATACTAGACAGCTATGCTGCGAGGGTTGTAGTTGAACTAGGCTTGCTGGACTCCCTTAAGGCATACTTCGGTCACGTTATTGTATCTCATAGCACGATACAGACGTTGCAAATGATGGCGGTTGACCGCGCAGAGTTTCCATATGTTGAAAACTCAAGTCATGACAATATTCTGCGCATTATCGAAGCGCTGGAAGATGCCTGCGAAGTCGTTGTATTCGACTTTCCCCGAGCCTCAGATGAGCTGACCGAAAAGCTGATTGAGTTGAACGCCGGAGGAATTGCACCGTACTTCATCGCGAAAGAGCGGGGAGCCCTGTTCATATCCGAGGATTCTTTCTCGCGAGAGTTTGGAGCGAATGTATACACGGTTTCTGATAGCTCATGGCTTCAGACAGTAATAAATGTGTTGGTGCAGCGAGGAATCATTGGAGGGGAGCAATATGCTCGTTCTATCCTTGGCTTGGCTGAGCGTAAACATAGTTTTGTGTCAGTTGGAGCTGTCTTGCTGGAGCATACTTATCAGAGTGATGCGACCGCCAATCTCTCCCGGTTGTCGATGCTGTGCGAATTTATAGGTGGGCCTAATGCTGAGCTTGAAAGCCATTATCAACTAATACTTCAATTTATTTTGGCCCGCTGGCTGCTGGACTACAACCCAAATTACGATCTCGCACTAGAAAGTATGTTGCTTAAAAAGCATGGAGATGCGTTTCCGTCTGCAAAAGCGATGAATGCAACTTCACTATTATTAGAACGGCTGGTCACGATACCAGGTGGGCGCGAGAGATTACTCGAACTTGTCAATATTCCAGTGCTAAGGTTGAGAAAATTCATCATTGGTTGGTGGAAAGGCCACTTTTACAACGGTTAATCATGCAATTCAATGCCCGGTATGCATTTCTGCAAGCAGGCAAGAATAGATGTTGCGGCCCGCAAACACGGGCCTTTAGCGCCAAGCTGCCATGTACTCCTACATAATTGGCGTTTGATCTGCTTAAGTAAAAAGAGGAGGGGGGGAAATCGTTGAGACCTTCTGAAATACATCTCAAAAAATCGTCTTGATGACCTTGTCTACACCATCAATGAGGTCCGTTACCTCTTCGGATGTGGGATCACTGGAACTCTTATGACCGCATTTGTTGCGAATATCCCCTAGGAACTGGATCTGGCGGTGCTGGGACAGTTCGATGATGTTGGCTGCTCTCAGGGCTTCAATGATAGGGGTGATCGTGGTCAGCTTTTTGGGTAGATCGTGCTTGTCTCGAACTTCCTTCAGATGGCCTTCCAGTACCACTCCTGCAATCGCACCAGCGGCGCGAGCGAAGCCGGATTTCAGTAGTCCACGCGAGGTGTCGAGCTCGGAATCGTAAAGGTCGGCTTGTACAAGCTGCTTAATGTCGAAAAGTGAGCTTTCGAATCGGCGCTTGATTGCCTCTACAATGGCGATCTGTTGATCCAGTAGCGGAATGGCTGTTTGCATGCTTGCTAGCACATCGCCGAGCCTGCTGGTCTGAAGGCCCTGACAAGCGTCTTCAATGCGATAGGTTTCAGCGTCCAGAGTTTTTCGCGTCTTGGGGCGCTCGTATAACCGGACGAAGTCATTGAGGCGGTCGGGTAGGAGCTGTTTAACCAGTGTGACGGCTTCAGAGTACCAGTGATGATAGGCCTTTTTGAATGACGGTAGGCCTTTCAGGAATTTCTCGGCTTTCTCCTCGTCACCGTTGGACGATTTAAGGACTGCTTTCCGGAATCGGTCAGGGGTAGCCTCGTACGTCAAACACATCGCGAGCGTTGAGGCCTCGCTCAGAAGTGCATCTAAATCCTTCCGGTATTTCTCTAGATTTGATATGTCCATATTTTCTAGCCCGGAAAGGGGCTAGCTCCGCTTCGTTGAGGATCGATCATCGAGAGTAATTGCATTTTGCCCCATATGCCAAGCGGTGCACTGTTGAGGGCGCGGCGATTCACCTGCCTAGGGCAAATTTAGGGCAGCACACGGGCCGCAGTAGGCCGCTAAAGGCTTCCAAGACTCGTTTGGTTTCCCGGTTTTACTGGCCTATACCGGTATGCGCGAATGCAGGAAGGGTTCGAATCCCTATCCACACTTCACTCCCTAGGCCGCGCCCCGAACCGTTTTCGACCTAATAGCGGACATCAATCGCTCGGAAAGCCGATTGTGTCCTTTGAGGTATGAAGCGGGAGCAAGCCCTCAAGCGGCGATGCCTAAGCTACCCAAGGCATCCACGCAGCATGTAAGCGCAGCGTAAGCAGGCCGGCGCGATTACTCGCCCGCCACTGTCTGTGCAGGTGCAGGTTTCACCTTTGAGAGAGTGATGGCGCCAACAGCTTTGCCCGCGAGCTCCTTCACTTGCTCAGTAAAGCCAGGAACGGCTTTAATTGCTTGCTTCACTATGTCCGACGAAGCAAGCTCATGCCAAGGGCTACCGTGGGTATCAGTTTCCACAAGACGGAGGGGAAGCTCATCAAGACGCGTGAGCGCAGATGTAAGCAGTTTCGCTTCCATATCTTTGTCAAACCTAGCGGCCTCCCGACGAAACCCCTCATACGCGCGTGAAATTGATGCCTTGAAGGCATAGTCTTCGGCTAGCCTGAACCTTTGTCCTATCTGCTTCGTAGCCAGCCACGAGAACCAGACAGGCGCGCCAACCGACAGTAGCGACAAAAACAAATTCAAGGCGACTACCGATGTCGATAAGTTTGGAACTTTGAAAAGTTCTGAAAGCGTATGAAGCTGGTTGGAACCGAAGTAGCTTCCAGCGACAAGTGCACCAGCAAGTCCAGCAACCCAGAACCACATTGACTTGGACAGAGCAGTAGAGCGCTCACTGAATGCGGCGGCCAGGCCAACGCTAGTCGCTGCTGAGTAGGCTGTTTCGCAGCGTTGTAGTACGGCTTCTGCGTCGTTTGCACTCTTGTTCAGCTGACTATCGAACTGGTCTGCTTGGTCTCGAAGCGCCTGGATGCGACCTTGGTCTTTTGTGGCGTCTTGAAACAGATCATTGATCTTTTGTTGTGCCTCTGACAGTAACTCCAAATCTGCCGGGAGCTGGTCAGCTGCGTTGTAGGCCTGTTCGATCCGCTCAACCATTGAGGTAAGGGATGCCGTGCGCGGCTCCAATCCGTTGACTCGTGCTTGCATCCCTCGTAGCTGAGTATTCAGTTTACGAAGTGCTGCCAGCGCCTCCGCGCGGTCATCGGTTTTCAAGGCTGACTCAAGGGTCTTGCGCAGCCCCGCAAGCGTGAACATGTACGCTGGAACGGCAGAGCCTGCATTGCCCCACATTTGCGGAATAGTCAGCTGCTGCAGATGAACTAGGCGCCGCTCATAGTCTTTGATCCGAGCTTCGGAGCTTCCGAGCACCTCGACCTCGTTTTCGTCAATCATATCGATAATCGATTGCGCCTCCTCAACGAGCTCCGCCCTGGTAAGCCCAGGGAAGGAATAGTTGCCGTGTGCGGTCCCGAACGGCTCATCGTTCGGGACCTGTGACTTCAGACTTGCGATCACTTTGTCTAGCTGGTCCGCAATAGCTATCAGTGCTTCGTGCATTCCATTTCCCCTATGTCAATCTGCTAGTAGGTGGGAAGCATCAGAAAAACTCAATACCTTGAGATCGAAATTCGGGAGTGCAGCGCATCGCGATAATGCTCGTGATTGCCATCATGGTGGTTAGGACTGGGATATCAGTGGTGAATGGGGCAAAAATGGGGCAAACCGTACGCCAATCCATGCCATTCAATGCCCTTTATGCAAGCAGGCAGAAACGGGCGTTACAGCCAGAAAGTACGGGCCTCTAGCGCCAAAGCCGCCACATACCCCAGCACAATTGGCGTATGGTCAGTTGGTGAAGTTGTGATCGGGCTACTTTCGGCCAAAAACAGCTATTCACTATCTACGAAACCAGGGGTAATTCAATTATCGTCTGGACCCTATAGCTATTATGGATAACGAACAAACAATCGACCTTCAACCCATGTCCACTTAAAAGTAGTGATCACGTTATGTGTGTATTTTTTTTCTTTTCGGGCTTGCGCTAGATTTAAATGGTGCTATACCAAGTAAAAGCAATCTGCCATCAAATGCACCAGTAGATTTTTGGCGTACATGCCATAGACAAATACCTAATGGAAGTAAGGTAAATCCATAATAGGGATAATTGTATGCGACTGTTATCATTTGTCAGTCAGTCTTCTAAAGAAGAATATGTGTCAAGTGCTTTTCTGGCTGTAAGGTTGGCGGTAATAATGTCTGTTGGGTTTGTGTTAGCCGCTTGCTCCCATTACACCCCATATACTGTAAGAAATCAATTGTACACCGCATCACTCGAACCGCCTCCGGTGGTCTTGAATACGCCAGTATATTCATCGTCTGAGATGTCCATATATAAGGACGCGAACTTAAAGGTTTATTATGTAGTCCCGGCATTTTTTGGAGTCGTACCATTGAGCGGGAATGTAGCCGAGGCACTATCGTTAGAACGTGCAGATGGAAAACATATGATATTGATTGGAGTGGCCAGCGCTACATCTGATGTTTTTAAAGAGGCGGAAAGGGCGCTTGCCAGTGAAGGGTATGCCCAATCAGAAATTAAATACTATCCTATCACCCAAGCAGCTATTCGACCTTTAACGGAAGCTCTCGATCCGGCGTCCATAACTACATCGCTAGTATATGGCAATAGGCCGGCCCAATCCCCATTTGAAGTCTTAGTAGTGTTCCAAGTAAGTGGGATGGATACAATAAAGTCGATTAAGTCAATGCTATCAATGAATAGTGGTATAGCTTTCGAGCTAACATACCCGATCCGCTCAGTAACCGACTCGTACATCACTCAAAAGCCCATTTCCACCCAGGTCAATATAAGAAATATTGACATTACAAGCCTTACAAAATAATCAAGCGTAGGTGAATTGCGATGACTATAATGATATATGACTCTGTGGCTGCCACAAATTTCATAACCGTGTACAGGGACTCAGATGATGCAAAGCTATTTTATTACGCCCCAAAGTTCGCTGAGATTTCGAAGCGCCAAAATGGTGATTTGAACTTTGGTGCAAGATTATTCGCCAAGAACAAAAATGACCCTAATGACGGCTTTGCAGTTTACAACTTTGGAGTAACGGCAGTTACACCAACGGCGGATTTTACTCAGGTATTAAATGCACTGAATGCCAATTATGGCCCAGGAGTAAAGCTTGCAGTCATATCACCTGACGCTCAACAGCCCTCATTATTTACGCTTACAGAAGGGATTTATCGAAGTATCAAGTGCCAATCTAAAGGAGTGAATCTGTATACAGACTTGGCCTGCTCCTTCACCATCGATGAGTCAATGGAACCAGATATGTCTCAGTATTTCCAAAATACAGGAGCCGGTTGGTCTGGAGTGATTAACTTCTCAGTTCGTACGAAGAAAACCGATTTTTCTTGGTCAATAACCGCAAACTGGCGTAGGGTTCAAGAGCATTTTCGAACTCAAGCAAGCGTTAAGCATTGGTTCGTAAGTTCTAATATTTCTTACGAAACACAAAAACTTATACAGTCCGATGTACTACATATCGATATGACTGGCGGTACGCCTTCGCAGAGAGAAAAAATTTACACATTCGCCGAAAAAGTCGCAACACGTTTGTTCGTGCCATCGCTACAAGAAAATCCGATGCCAGATCACCCTACTGGCTCAGTGTTCTGCTATAGCCTTAACTACTCTAAAATAGAAGAAGATAAAATTTCTATTTTGTCGGGTAATGAGCGGGATTACGAAGTTAAAGACCTTGGAATAGCAGTGTACGTGGGGAATATTGACAAAAAATATTTCAGCGGATATGACGGTGTCGCTTTGACTTATGATATGGATAATCAGTCCGATTTTCACGATTATATCGATCCGTCCACAGGTAAAAGCATTAAACATTAAATACTGACTTGGAGAATTAAAATGCCGAGACCAGTCATAAATTGGCCGATAACTTCTACGACTACGACATTATTCGCAGACCTAGACGATCCAAGCTTACTTCACTTTGGGCCGATCGCCACGTGGGGCACACTTAACTCACGAACCATTGGAGGTAAAGCCACAATTTTGCAAGGAGAAATCGATCTGCAAATTAGCGCGGCAGAACTTGCAAAGTTACAAGGAGACTTTCCAGGCAAACTATTCGCACCGTTAGTCGCGCAGGATATCTCAGAAAACCTGTCGGTTACTGTCGAAACAAGTTACCAGCACAACATAACTATCACATTGATTCACTCGATTCCATTTCCTAAGATTTCCTTTAATGCAACAATATTTTCTCTTGATCCACAGCATGCCAGCCTTATATCAGAAATATCTCAAAGGTGGCGCGACAAAAATTTAATATCTGGCGAGCTAGTACTTACATATGCAATGGTGAAATGCAATTGTTCAGCACAGATACAAATTGACACTTCATTAGCGATCCAAGAAATAACCAAGTCGATGAGCAATCGTATCTGGAGCCAAATCAGCCTATTTGGCGGCATAGCAAAAGCAATTGATAGTAATAGTGCTGCGTGGATTGTAAATCGATCTCCAGTTCAAGGGCAAATCAGCAAATTTGGCGAGATAAAAGATTATGTTGGACAACAACTATTCATAGCCTTAGCTCGCGAAGCAGGAGATGTAATTGTATTTGACAATGGAGAGAGGGTAAAAGAATATGAGTTAATTGATAAAAGCTTTTTGCTGCAAACCCTATCGTGGCGGATTACGAATTCCGAGATAGTCCTGAATGAAATGATATTTTTCAAATAGATCTTGTAAAAACTACATTACGGCAGAGCATGGCAATTACGAACCAAGGGTCGCACCGTATGGGTTGTTGAGACAGTATTTCTCGAAGGACTGATCTTGCGGAACACTCGCAAGCCATGCTCAACGAAGTGGCAAGGCAGCTAAACAGCCGTCCTCGGAAAACACTAACCTACGAAACGCCCGCTGAACGATTTAGCTAATCTGTTGCGTCTTGAATCCACAGCCGATAGCTGCCCTTGAGGTGAACCGGGCTGGTTCACCGAATTCACCTCGACAGGAATGTCGGCAGGGCTTTGGCGTGTAATCGATTAACCGATGTCCAATTTCTTCAATCGAGCCAGGCCTTGTTTGATATGGCCGGCGTTTTCACCCATGGTCCACAGTGCGCCACGGACATTTCCGCCCACTTCCTGCGCCCCTTGCTCCTCAACCAGCAGGGTCAGCTCCATAAGGGCCGCCTGCAGAGCCTGCTGGTTTTCGTACAGCCTTTCCAGTACATCCGACAGTGAATAATCACTAGGCATGGCGTCGACTCCCTTCAAGAAAAATACAAGCATAGTACCGGCAGAGCCAATGTCAGGCAGTTATTACAGCTTGCTTGGAAATTGCTACAAAGCGAAGAGGTTGCGGCGGGTTAGCCAGTCTGGCTGGGGCGTTGGGGGATTGCTAGACCCAATCCATCATCGGGGCGACGGAGAAGCGGCGAGAGAGCGGAGCGGGTGTGGCAGTGATTGGGGGCATTGGCGTTTCTGGAATGGGTGAGGCTGGGAGGTGGGGAGTTTATCAGGATTGGGCTTGCGGGGCTCAGGTGAGTCTAGCGGAGGTAGTTGAGCGGGAGGGATTGAGCGACTTGCAACAAAGAGCCATCGATATACGGACACCCTGTAAGTTAATACGTGGTGTTCGCGTCATTACTTAGCGAGGTCAGTACTAAGTAGTAGCTAATTTTTTAACGTATGCGGCGAGCTCCAATTAATGCCATTGATGCTTGATTTCCTGCCACTGGTCGTCTGACAGCCACTTATCTGCCGCCGGAAAGAAAATATTTTCCTCAGCGTCCATATGATCGTAATATTTTTTGATGAAGTCATCGATAGTGTCAGCAATTACTCTCGTTTCGTGAGTTGTATCCTTCAGCATCTTCAACTGTCCAGCAATGCGCCCAAATGCCTGATGATCTCGCTCGATATCCTTGACCCGTTGGTGGATCGGCGCCTCAGTCTCTAGCAAGGCCAGCCGAATAAGTTCTTCATTTTCATGGTGGTGTCGCTCTGCATCACCATGCAAGGCTTCCAGCATCGTGAACAACAGCTTGCAGTCATCAGTTCCATCGGGTTCATGTCTGATTTTCCTCAGCAACTCTTTGATCTGAGTAATTTTCATAGACACTTCGTGATGATAGGTCAGAAGCTCTTTCAACAAAACGTTCATGTCAAATCCTCATCGCGATACCAGTAGTTCGCAAGGGTATCTACATATTTAAATTTCAATAATTTCAATATCTTATTAAGCGTGCTCATTAGCACTATTTAATCTTTTTAGTATAGGTGAGCGCAAAGCCCTCGCGGCAGTAAATTTGCCGCCCTTGGAAAAAATTGAAATATCAAGTGTATGTTATATGCACTATTGATCTGCCGGATGTCCTC
Organism: Pseudomonas sp. DF5; assembly: GCF_058148225.1. Classification (NCBI taxonomy): domain Bacteria; kingdom Pseudomonadati; phylum Pseudomonadota; class Gammaproteobacteria; order Pseudomonadales; family Pseudomonadaceae; genus Pseudomonas; species Pseudomonas sp. DF5. The sequence continues at coordinate 6,993 of NZ_JBYVYM010000036.1, read as the reverse complement.
CAGCGAAAAAGGAAGGAAAAGCAGCGCCAAAATCGACAACCGCTAGGTGGAAAATCAATTCCGGAGAAAAGCAGAAAGGGGAGGGGTTGAGCGTCTTAGTACGAGTAAATAAATCCGTCCCTCAGGGGCGGATTTATTTTGCGTATGAAATAGATCTGTCCAATTTTTACCATCCAAAAGATGGTTTATCTTACCTTTTTTTGCATTCCTCAAGCTCGTTTTGGTTTTTCAATGTCGTAGTCACACCTAACCGATATTTACAGTACTGGATGACCAACTGTCGCTCCGTGTCACTTAGCTCACTCAATTTTTTGTCATCTGATTCGTACGCGAAAATATTTTCAAACTTAATCTGGAATGTCGGGTATTTCTTGATGAAAAATACTTTTTCCGGGTAGGCGTCTTCCATCCTTTCGTAAAAGCCGATGTAGAGGAAGGCGACGAGTATGGTCGGAACAATGATAAGTAGAAATTTCATGATGCGGGTGGTCGTAACAGTTTGGTTTTAATTCGAAGGTTTCTCACCAGCTCCATCCCAATGTTGCCGGGACAAATCTTTCCTTCCCCGGCTTGCATGGGAAATTCCCGGTGTCCACCCAAAGTCGTCACCCTGAAAACGCTGGTCAGGGCTTGAATTAAGTTCAGTAGGGTGTCGATTTGTATGGCTGGGATTTTCTGGTCCATATTGCCGTTGATGGCTTCAAGAGCCTGACGGGCAAGGGCAACCACATCGCCACCTTCATCGGCGGTTGTCAAATTTTCTAGCAAAACGATGCCAATTACGCCCGTGTTGTAATTATGTACGCTTGAGCCTTTGAACCGGATGTCGCGTCCTTCGAATACTTTACCCATACAATCGATGCCGTAGTGATAACCGATGTCATCGAACTTGGCCTGGTGCTCGCTCTGAATCGCACGCATCTGTCCTGCGCCGGCACCACAGCCGACACTTCTACCGGCATGGTGAAGTGCGATCATCGAGTAGTCCCAGTCATCGACCATTTCGCCTTTTGCTTTATGCGCTCCCCAAGATGATCGTTCTATAAACTCACCATTTTTGCGGACGAGTCTGAGGATCGCTTCTCTGGTAGCAGCTCTATCGTTGACGTTGATGGTAGTGGGCGCCGCTGGTTCTTTGGGTTTGACTTCGGTTGCTTTTGCTTCAGTCGTAAATTGTTCAGCCATGTTTGATCAATCCGTGAGTTCGCTAAGCGTCCGAGCAGGAGAGATAAAGTAAATGCTCACAGAAATAGTGGCATCTTTGATGGGGGTTTTGACGTGCGCGATTCCTGCGCTATCGGTAATGCCAATGATCTTTTCACCGTTAACGGTGGCAGTGAAACTTCTTCCGGCTAAAGGTTGACCGGTTTCGCTATCGACGATGCTGAAGCTGTGTCCGTAGGTTTTTTGCAGTAAAAGCGGAAGTGGGGGCATGAACGGTGCTGGTGTATGCGAATCACCGATGATCACAGTGCCTGACCCACCAATCACGACGTCGCCATGGGCGCCGACAGTGCCGACCAGTGCAGCGTTCTTGCCATTGATGAAGACCGTTGCTGCTACGCTCGAGACTAGAGCGCTGCCACAGGTGCAGGCATCGCCTTTGGTCGCGGCTGCAAGACCGTCGAAGAACACGTTGGGAGAGCCAGAGGCGATGGCTTTTGGGCCGTGCCCAGGCATGGGACAACTGGTGGGGTCGGTGATACGTGCGGCGGGCTTTGCCATGTTTGACTTCCTGTCAACGAATTTACCGGGGGCGACTGTATCAGAGTTGCTTTGAAAGGTGGCTGAGGCGCGAGGAGCTCACGCTCCCCGCGCCGATGTACAACATTAATTACTCAGACGGCTCGACCTTATCCAACGCCTGATTCACCGCCAGCTCCCCCAACATGACCACCTGCGCAATACCCAGCAGGGTTTTGCGGTGTGTCCCCTCCAGCAGCGCAGCAAAATCATTGAGCATAACCGTGGCCGAGCCCAATGACTCGCAGGCGTTGGCCAGCAGGGATTCGGTGTTGTACTTCGGGTTGGCTAGGAACATGCGCTCGGGCTCGTTGGCCGTGGCCATGATTTGAGCAGCCGGTTTGAGGTAGTGGTCGAGGGCGCGTTCGACGGCTTCGTGGAGTTTTTTTGAGTCGAGTGATTCGTAAGGGGATGTCGGGTCTGTGACCGGCGGGTTGGGTGTGGCCTTGAACATGGTGAAACTCCTGATTATTCATTAGGAGCTACCAGCATCACTTGCAGATGATGGGTGGCAGCTATGCGCGGGTCTGCAAGACCGGGAAACCAGGAACCCGGCAGACCCGAAGGTCTCCCGCACAAAGCCGCCATTGAGCGGACACAAACGAGTGTCCTACGGTAGGGCTATGCGACTGGTATTCCGGCGGGCTTGCAGACCCGATCACTGATGAGCAGTGACGGGAATCAAGTTACCGGCGGGAGCGCCAGGCGCACAGCCGGCGGATTCTGGCGCAGTCGTAGGCAACGACGCAAGGCGTTGTAGCCTTGGTGAGGTAACGGTGAGTGTCTTTAAACGCTTATCTAAACAGGTGGGTCGCTTCAGAGAAACAAGGATGCTGAACCAACGCTGTCACTCAGCAATGTTTCATCAAGTTCGGTGTTCTTGCGGCATAGGATGACCACCTAAACTCGGTGTAGCCACGCCTCAATCCCACAGGAAACAAAAAAATGTTCTCGAACCTCTTCAAAGCCATGCTGATCACCGGTGCTTTGCTCTTGAGCGCCTGTTCGGGTGTGAGCACCAGTTCCTGCTTTTCAGAAGGCTGCCAACAATTCGACGGCCATAACCCCAACAAGGTGAACTTTGGTGGGAGCGCCATCGGCAACAGCTTTAATGAGTACAGCTCGGGCTTGCTGCACGACTAAGGAATGACGCAACGGCTTGGGTGTTTTCGCCGTTGCGTGATTTGCCTGATGAACCGCATGTTCTGACTTTACGACTGCTGCGCAGCCGAACGCAGCCTCGCAGGCTCGACAGCTGCTACGGTCGAACGCAGGCTGCGCCAGCTGCTATGTATGGACTAACGGGCTATTTAGCCTCTGGCACCGCGATCCACTGACCCAGAATTTTCTGGTAATTCCCTGTCACCTTGGCCAGGTGCAGCCACTGATCGACATACATCTTCCAGCTGATGTCATCTCGCGGCAGCAGATATGCCTTCTCCCCATACTGCATGTATTGCGTCGGGTTGACCGCGCACAACCCCGGTTTGAGTTTCTGCTGATACAGCGCTTCCGAGGCGTCGGTAATCATCACGTCAGCCTTCTTGTCCAGCAGTTGCTGGAAGATGGTCACGTTGTCGTGCAGCTGCAATTGCGCCTTGGGCAGGAAGGCGTGGACGAAGGCTTCGTTGGTGCCGCCGGCCGGTTCGACCAGGCGAACCGAAGGCTGGTTGATTTGTTCGAGGGTCTGGTATTTCGCCTGATCTTCGCAGCGCACCAGCGGGATTTTGCCGTCGACATCCAGGGTGGTGCTGAAGAAGGCTTTTTTCTGGCGTTCCAGGGTGACGGAGATGCCGCCGACGCCGATGTCGCATTTGCCCGCGAGCATGTCGGGCATCAGGGTTTTCCAGGTGGTCTGGACCCACTCGACCTTCGCGCCCAGGCTCTCGGCCAGCGAGCGGGCCATGGCGATGTCGATGCCCGAGTATTCGCCGTCTTCCCCTTTGAAGGTATAGGGTTTGTAGTCGCCTGTGGTGCAAACGCGCAGTTGGCCTTGTTGCAGGACGGTGTCCAGGTGCGAAGGGCTTTGCTCTGCCTGAGCGCCGCAGGATAGCGCCAGCAGGCCACTGAGCAGCAATGTGCTTTTTATGGTTTTCATGGTTATCGGGCTTTTGTGATGGAGTGGGGGGCAAGGCTGGACCAGTGTAGTGAAACCGCTTCCTGGCTGTCAGCAATGTGCTCAGTCAATCACGGCCCGGCGCAGGCGCAAGGCATTGAACACCACTGAGGCAGAGCTCACGCTCATGGCCAGTGCCGCTATCAGCGGGGACAGCAGATGCCCGGTCAACGGGTAGAACAACCCGGCGGCGAGGGGGATGCCCATGGCGTTGTAGGCCAGGGCAAAGGCAAGGTTCTGGTGCATGTTGCGCACGGTTGCCACCGACAGGTTGCGGGCATGCAGAATGCCGAGCAGGTCGCCCTTGACCAGGGTGACTTGAGCGCTGTTCATGGCGACATCGGTGCCAGTGCCCATGGCGATACCGACGTCGGCACGGGCCAGGGCCGGGGCGTCGTTGATGCCGTCGCCGGCCATTGCCACTCGGTGCCCGCGTTCCTGCATTCCGGCGGCCAGGCGTTCCTTGTCCTGTGGCTTGACCTCGCCGTGGACTTCTTCGATACCCAGTTGGCGGGCGACGGCACGGGCAGTGGTGAGGCCGTCTCCGGTCGCCATGATCACCCGCACGCCATCGGCCTGCAGGCGCTCGACAGCAAGTCGGGTGGTGGGTTTGATCGGATCGGCGACGGCGAGCAACCCCGCGAGCACGCCATCCACGGCCAGGTACATGATGCTGGTTCCGTCGCTGCGCAGTTGCTCGGCTTGAGGTTGCAAGGCTTCCAGGACGATGCCGGCTTCTGCCATCAGGGCGGTGTTGCCCAGTTGGACACGGTGCCCGTCGACCTGGCCGCGCACGCCGATCCCTGACGCCGACTCAAACGTCTGCGCTGTGCTCAGCACCAAGCCATTGGCGCGTGCACGTTCGACGATGGCATGGGCCAACGGATGCTCACTGCCCTGGTCGAGGCTGGCGGCCAGGCGCAGCACCTCGTCAGCACTGTAGCCAGGCGCAGGTTCGACGCTGTGAAACGCCGGGCGGCCTTCGGTGAGGGTGCCGGTCTTGTCCACGATCAGGGTGTCGATCTTGCGCAGGTTTTCGATCGCCGCTGCATCCCGAAAGAGCACGCCGCTGCTGGCCGCCTTGCCGGTGGCGACCATCACCGACATCGGTGTGGCCAGGCCGAGGGCACACGGGCAGGCGATGATCAGCACCGCCACTGCATTGATGAGGCCGAACACCCAACTCGGTTGCGGCCCCCACAACCCCCAGCCGACAAAAGCCAGGACGGCAATGGTGATCACCACCATGACGAAGTAGCCAGCAATCACGTCCGCCAGGCGTTGCATCGGTGCTTTGGAGCGTTGTGCCTGGACCACCATCTGCACAATTTGCGCAAGCACGGTGGCTGAGCCCACCTTCTGCGCCTGCATCACCAGGCTGCCGTGGGTATTGAGGGTGGCGCCGATCAGCCCGTCACCAGGGCGTTTCATCACGGGGACCGGCTCGCCTGTGAGCATGGACTCGTCCACCGCGCTTTCGCCCTGCAACACCACACCATCGACTGGGACCTTCTCGCCGGGGCGCACGCGCAAGGTGTCGCCGCTGTGCACATGGCTCAGTGCAATGTCTGTTTCGCTGCCGTCGGTGTTGATCCGGCGCGCAGTCTTGGGCGCCAGGCCGAGCAGTGATTTGATCGCGGCCGAGGTTTGCGAGCGCGCCTTGAGTTCCAGCATCTGTCCGAGCAGCGTCAGGGAAATAATGACCGCCGCTGCTTCGTAGTACACGCCAACCCGGCCGTCCATCATGAAGGTGGCTGGAAACAGGCCGGGTGTCAGGGTGGCGGCAAGGCTATAGAGGAAGGCAGCCGCGGTGCCGAGGCCGATCAGCGTCCACATGTTGGGGCTGCGCTGGATGACCGAACGGGCGCCGCGCACATAGAACGGCCAGCCGGCCCAAAGCACGACGGGCGTGGCGAGCACCAGTTCGACCAGGTTCTGTGTGGCGCCGTGAAACAGGCTCAAGCCATGGCTGCCCATCGCCAGCGCGGTCACCGCCAGGGTCAGGGGAAGGGTCCACCAGAATCGCCGGGAAAAGTCCGCGAGCTCAGGGTTATCCGATTCCTCCAGTTCGGGCAACACCGGCTCAAGGGGCATGCCGCACTTGGGGCATGTCCCCGGACCGCGCTGGCGGATCTCCGGGTGCATGGGGCAGGTGTACTCTCTATCGCTCGTCGGCTCCGCTGCCTGCTGCGCCAAAGCAGGTGATTTGAGGTGATCGAGATGGCGGTGCATGGGTCAGTGTCTGCCGCCGTGGTGATGCCCGAACAGGTGCATCAGCGGGCACAGCAACAGAATCAGATAGGGCAGAAGCGGGTAGATATGGCCGTAATGCTCGCGGGCCAGGTAGAACAGTCCGATCACCAGCAGCATGCCCAGCGCGATGCCGGGTTTGCTGCGCCAGAACGAGGGGGCTGGAGGTGTCGAGGGGTTTGAGTGGTTCATGTGACTCGCTCCATTTTTGACGAAAATGTTGCGGGGTGTCGTCCGGCCAATGCCAATCGTTAGCGACGGGTGCTATGGCGCAATGCTTATTGGCCCATCGGCATCTTCATCATCCTGGATTGCTGATCCATCATTTTCATCATCATGTCCATCATCGCTGTATCCGAGCTGCCCTTGCCACCGGACATGCCCATGCCCATCCCCATACCTCTGCAATTGTCGTGCAGCATGCCGAGACTTGTTCTCATCGTAGTCATGGCTTCCTGCATGGCTGCCCGGCGTTCGGCCGGGGTTTTGGCGGCGATCATTTTGTCGTGGGCCGCCTGCATTTTCTTCATCTGTTCGCTCATGGCCTTGTCTTGCATGGGCGTGGCTTGGGTTGCGTCATCGGTGGGAGCGGCGGGCGCTGTTTCGGGGTATTCGGCAGCCAGCGTCAGCAATGGGCTGCTGATGACCAGTGCGGCCAGGAGGGACTTGATGTAGATGTGCATGGCGATCTCCACAGTGATAACGCGGATCGGCAGCGTCGGATGGCTGCGGACCAGGATATGTTGTGTTCCCGTTAGAGGGAGTGATCTTGAACTTACGCCACGGTCGCAGAGCGTTGTTGATCCATATCAAACGACGCCCACAGAGATTTGTTGCGCTGCCAGGGTGACATTCCAATGGCTGATACGTGTCAGGCAAGGCCC